>NZ_OW150024.1:300000-572500 GCF_933509905.1 Trichlorobacter ammonificans
CACCGACCAGTTTGCCGGTTACGGCCCGGAGCAGGGCTATGACTGGCTGATCAACGCCATCATTGAGAAATCCTACAAGCCGCTGGGCGTTTCTCTCAAGACCGAGGAGATGTTCATCTCCGACGGCTCCAAGTGCGACTGCGCCAATATCCTGGATATCTTTGCCCTGGACAACGTGGTGGCCATCGGCGACCCGGTCTATCCGGTCTACAACGACACCAACGTCATGATCGGCCGTACCGGCGAGGCGGACGAGAAGGGCTACTACCAGAACATCGTCTACATGCCCTGCAATGAGGCCAACAACTTCATCCCGGCCCTGCCCACCGGCAAGGTGGACATCATCTACCTCTGCTTCCCCAACAACCCCACCGGTACCGTGGCCTCCAAGGCTGAACTGAAGAAGTGGGTGGATTACGCCCTGGCCAACGATGCCGTAATCTTCTTCGACGCCGCCTATGAGGCGTTCATCACCAACCCGGAGATCCCGCACTCCATCTACGAGATCGAAGGGGCCAAGAAGTGCGCCATCGAGTTCCGTTCCTTCTCAAAGACCGCCGGCTTCACCGGTGTGCGCTGCGGTCTGGTGGTCGTGCCGGAAGAGGTCATGGGCACCACCGCGACGGGTGAGCGCTACAGCTTCAACAAGCTCTGGCTGCGCCGCACCACCACCAAGTTCAACGGCGCCTCCTACCCGGTGCAGCGCGCTGCTGCCGCCGTGTACAGCGACGAAGGGTGGGCTCAGACCAAGGAGATCATCGACTACTACATGGAGAACGCCCGCATCATCCGTGAAGGTCTGGCCGCCGCCGGTGTCACCTGCTACGGCGGGGTGGATGCCCCCTACATCTGGCTCAAGACCCCCGGCGGCATGAGCAGTTGGGACTTCTTCGACAAGCTGCTCAAGGAGTGCAACGTGGTCGGCACGCCGGGCAGCGGCTTCGGCCCATCCGGCGAAGGGTTCTTCCGGCTGTCGGCCTTCGGCCATCGCGAGAATGTGATTGAGGCGGTGGAGAGGATAAAGAAGAATTTGAAGTAATGGAAACGGTTCTTTTCCTTGATGTGATTACAGAAGGGCGGCTGATGAGGCCGCCCTTTCTCGTTTCTGCAGATTGACGGCAAGTTACATCTGATGTAATGTTTTTCCGGGGAGACACAAGTTATGGAAGCAATCAAGCACCGAACCCAGATATCTCTCGAAGACTGGCAATACCAGATACTGCTGGATTTGTCGCGCAAGACCAGGAAAAGTCTTTCCGCCCTGATCCGCGAGATGATTACCGAGAAGTTTGCTCCTGCCGGAGTGGCGGAAAACGATCCGGTCTATTCTATTGTCGGCATTGGCAGCAGTGGTCGTAAGCATACTGCCCGCGATCATGATGCCGTTCTGTACGGGAAAAAGAAGTGAACGGCATTTTTGTGGATACTGCGGCCTGGTATGCGCTGGTGGACAGTGATGACGCAGATCATACGGCCGCAGCGGCATATCTGGCCGCTAATTCGCTATCGCTTGTTACCACCAACTTCGTATTTTCCGAAGCCGTCACTCTCATTCGCTATCGGATCGGCCATGAGGCGGCGCGTAGTTTTGGACAGAAGCTGAAGGAGAGCGGCTTTGTCAGGGTCGTGACGGTTACGGTGGCCGATGAGGAGCGTGCCTGGGAGATTTTTACCAAGTATCGGGATCAGGATTTCAGTTTCGTGGATTGCACCAGCTTTGCCGTGATGGAGCGGATGAAGCTTGCCGAGGCATTTACCTTTGACCGGCATTTCGCGGTAATGAAGTTTGCGGTGGTGCCACAAGAGAAAAACAGGTGATTTGTGACCACTTGTATGAAAAAGGTAGCTCCGGCTTTCGGCCACCGCGAGAATGTGATTGAGGCGGTGGAGAGGATAAAGAAGAATTTGAAGTAGGGTGAACGAGAGGGGCGCTGATTGCAGCGCCCCTTTTTTGTTCGTAATTTCCAATTGTTGAACCGTTGCAGTTAAGATATGTTTATTGCCGGAAGGTGAGCCATGACAACACAGGAACTACAGTCGCGCATTGAAAGCCTGAAACAACAACTGGTTGCCAAATACCATCCGGAGAAGGTCATACTTTTCGGTTCCGCTGCCCGTGTGACGTTCCCCCATTGTTAGTACCAGCAGTAGCTTAGCTTTTCGGTCTTTTGATTCTGGTTCTGTTTTGCTGCAAATTCTTCTGGCGTCATTTTGTTTAACGACTTGTGTGGTCTTTCAGAATTGAGGGAACCTCTGGGGTCAGGCTTGACTTACTGCTATTCGCTGATGCATTTCCTGGTGGAAATACAGGGACAACACCATACCTATTTATTTGAAAGGCGGCCAATCGGCCGCCTTTTCTGTTTTATCACCCTTGTCACCTAACGAAAAATTATGGTATTGTTTTTGCGTTAGCAGCATGATAGCGAAAAGTTTTTACCTTGAGGGTAGCCATGTCAGCCAATACCGGCCGCTACATAACTGCCACGACCGCGGGAGAGAAGTTTCAGGCCTTTGTCCCTGATCCGCTGCCTGCCATGGCGGCACTGGCGCTGACCGAGCGCCATTTTGAGCTGTTGGAGACGGCCAACCGCGCCCTGGGGAGGCTGGACGGCATGGCAGCGCTGTTGCCGGACACATCTATGTTCCTGTACTTCTATGTTCGCAAGGAAGCGCTCCTTTCCTCGCAGATCGAGGGGACCCAATCATCGTTTGCCGACCTGCTCCTGTTCGAGAGCGCCGAGGCACCGGGAGTACCGCTGGATGATGTGCAGGAAGTGTCGAATTACGTCGCCGCCATGGAGCACGGGCTGAAGCGCCTGCGTGAGGGGTTCCCCCTGTCGCTCCGCCTGATCCGGGAGATTCACGAGGTGCTCATGGCAACGGGACGGGGGAGCACCAAGTCCCCCGGTGAGTTCCGCCGCAGCCAGAACTGGATCGGCGGCCGCCGGCCCGGTAATGCCCGCTTCGTCCCGCCGCCGCCGGAGTTTCTGCCGGATTGCCTGGGCGAACTGGAGAAATATCTCCATGCCCGACATACCCCGTTACTGGTCAAGGCAGCGCTGGCCCATGTGCAGTTCGAGACGATTCACCCGTTCCTGGACGGCAACGGCCGGCTCGGACGGTTGCTCATTACGCTGCTGCTCTGCGACCAGGGGGCGCTGAGTCAGCCGCTGCTCTATCTGAGCCTCTATTTCAAGGCCAATCGTGATCGCTATTACGATCTGCTACAGGCGGTGCGGCAGGAGGGAGGCTGGGAAACCTGGCTGGAATTTTTTCTGGAAGGGGTACTGGAGACCTCCGGACAGGCGGTTGCCACTGCCCGGCGGCTACAGGAGCTGTTCAACAGCGACCGGCAGCGGGTTGCGGCACTGGGTCGGGCTTCCGGGTCGGTGCTGCGGCTGCACGAATATCTACAGAATAAACCTATCATCACCATCCAGAAAGCTGCGGATGCTATCGGGTTGACCCGTCCGACGATCGCCACCGCCCTCAAGCTGTTGGCCGATCTGCACATCGTACGGGAGTTGACCGGCAAGGAACGCCACCGGCTGTTCGTGTACGACGAGTACATCACTATACTGAATGAGGGTGCCACGCCGATATGCTAACGAAAATATATGGCACAATTTTTCGTTAACATCAGCGTAGCGAAAAGTTTTTTCCTTCGTAATTTATTTTACTCAAAAGGCGGCCAATGGTCGCCTTTTTCCATTCGGCAGTACGTCGCCCATCCCCTCAGCCCGGCTCCGCCAGCAGCAAGCGGTTTTTCGGCGTAATCTCCGCCGGGATCGTCTGCGTCACCACCCGGTAGCCGGCCGCCTGCAGGCGGCCGACGCGGGCAACATCCATTGCCAGCGGCCCGTCCAGCCAGCCGCGAAACGCCACACCGCCGCCGGTCGCCAGATCGTGGCAGCACGGTAGTACCGCCAGCTTGGCGCGCGCCGCGATGGTCAGTTCGATGACCTGGTCGGTGAGGGCGCCGCAGGCGTGGACCGAGACCACCAGATCGTCCGCCGTCAATGCCACCTCCTCAAGCTCCCCAAGTCGCAGCTTCACCCGTCCGGCCAGGCGCGGCCAGGCGGCCTCCAGCACGGTCTGCAGCTTGGCCGCGCTCGGCGGCAGGGCCCGGTCGATACCGATGGCGTGGGGGGAGCTATCGTCGAGGAGCAGCAGGATACCGGAGAGGAGGCCGTGGCCGCAGGCGAGGTCGACGACACGGCCGCCCCGCAGACGTCGCCGCACCCGCCGCGCCACTTCCCATGCCTCGTAAAGCTCCTTGCGCGGCAGGCAGCCTGCATGGCAGACGGCGCGGGCAATGCGGTCGAAGAGGGTCTCACCGGGGAAACGTTCAAGGTGGCGGTCGGTGAGGCGGTTGCGTGAGGCGTGGTCCATGGGTGACTCCGATCAGCGTGAGGGAAATTCTTGGGACATACTACCTGTTTCTTAATATGGAGGCGACCGATTGGTCGCCTTTTTTGTTGCATCCAAAATAACAAATATGTTACCAAGGATTATGCCGTGGAATATTTACTACTACAGCGAGGATGTCAGGCTTGAGATTGCGGCCATGCCGGTCGGCATTCGGGCCGCCTATGTCCGCCTGACCGAATTGCTTGAAGAATTTGGTCTCGATCTGCGCATGCCCCATTCACGGGCCATGGGAGGCGGGCTGTTCGAGTTGCGGCCGCGCGGCAGGGAAGGGATTGCACGGGTTTTCTATTGCACGATGGTAGGGCGACGGATTGTCGTGCTGCACTCCTTTATCAAGAAGACCCAGGAAACACCCAAGCGTGAATTGGACATAGCACGGAAACGACAGAAAGAGGTGTGTGGATCATGAGTAGCAAATCACCGACAAAATCGCATCAGCAGATGGTGGCCGAGTGGAAAAAAGATCCGGAGTTTGTGGCTGCCTATGACGAGCTGGAAACAGAATTTACCCTGTTGCGCGAATTGTTGCAGGCGCGACAGCGAGCCGGTTTGACCCAGGCCGAGGTGGCTGAAAAGATGGGAACCAAGGCTCCGGCTGTCACCCGGCTTGAAACGGCACTCTCGGATAACCGGCATTCGCCGAGCATTGCCACCTTGAAGAAGTACGCTCAGGCTGTGGGATGCAAGCTGGAAGTTCATCTGGTACCGGCAAAGGCGGTTTGAAAAAGGCACACAATGAATAAAGACCGATGCGCTGGCGCGGAGAGAGCTGAACAACCTGGCCGGGGCTGACCAGCCGTTGGCCAGGGGCAGAAAGTCAAGCCTGCCCCCCACCATGAGTTTCTTCCCTAGGTAGCAGCAGGGTTCCCGATCAGCTTCACGAAATCCTCATAGCCGGTAAAGCCGACCAATCGTCTATCTCCGAAAAGGTGGGCCGGTACTGCGGTGATGCGGAGATCCCTGGACCGCTGCCAATCGGCATCCACCGCTGCTGCATAGCTTCGCTCCGCCAGCACCTTCTGCGCCTCATCCGCCGCCAGCCCGGCGCTGACGGCGATCCGCACCAACTCGTCACTTTGAGCGATGTTGACCCCGTCCACAAAATAGGCCCGGTAGACGGCCTGATGGAACTGCTCGCCGCGTCCCTGCTTTTCTGCCAATTTTCCCAGCTCCTGGGCAAGGCGGCTGTTGTAGGTGCGGCTGCGGGTGGTCAGGGGCAGGCCTTCTGCTGCGGCAACCTGCAGCAGCCGGGCCTGCATGTCCCGGATCATAGCCTCCCGCCCGGCGAAGAGCTCGGTAAGCTCTGTCCCTTCCGGCGGGGTTTCGGGGTGCAGCGGGAAGCAGCTCCAGCGAATCCGGATTCCGTAGTTTTTCACGAGGCGGTCGGTACGCACGGTACCGAGGTAGCACCAGGGTCAGACGTAATCGAAAAAGACCTCCAGTACGGGTGCACTGTCCATGGTATCCCCCTTGCTGTGGACTATCACAGCAGTTTCAAGAGCTCCCGGGCAACCGGTTCCGACGAGGCCGGGTTCTGGCCGGTGACCAGGTTGCCGTCCCTGACCACATGGGGCTGCCAGTCGGCCGCTTTGGTATAGCTGCCACCGGCCTTGCGCAGTTCATCCTCCACCAGGAACGGCACAACCTCGGTCAGACCGACTGCGGCCTCTTCACTGTTGGAAAATCCGGTGACCCCTTTCCCCTGCACCAGCGGCGTGCCATCCGTATTCCGGGCATAGCGCAGCACCCCGGGGGCGTGGCAGACCGCGGCGACCGGTTTCCCTGTGCTATACATGGCCTCGATCAGGGCGATGGAATTCTTGTCTTCGGCGAGGTCCCACAACGGGCCATGGCCGCCGGGGTAAAAGACCGCATCGTAATCATCCGCGCATACCGTTTTCAGCGGTACGGTCTGCGCCAATGCGGCCTGCGCCGCCGCATCGTTGTTGAATCGTTCGGTGGCCGGGGTCTGGAAATCTTTCTCCGCGCTCTTGGGGTCCAGCGGTGGTTGTCCCCCGTTGGGTGAGGCCAGGGTGATGTCCGCTCCGGCATCCTTGAAGACGTAATAGGGGGCGGCAAACTCCTCCAGCCAGAATCCGGTCTTGTGGCCGGTGGTGCCGAGTTCATCGTGCGATGTAAGAACCATCAGTATCTTCATGACCGTACCTCCTTGTGTCTGCTGTCACCGGCGGCGCCTGTTCCCGCCCAGGCACATATAGTATACCCCTTTCTTTGATTAAAGGGACTATTGTCCAATCCACACGGCGCTATTCGTCATGCAGCAGGCCGCCAATCGGCAGCTGTTATTTTTCGAAACTAGTGTTGACCCGTCTATCGCTTCACAGTTTAGCGTTGTCCTTGTCATGGCCATGATATACAGATTTCATACCTGCAAAGGAGAACGAGAATGAGTGCAAAGGTAAGCGTAGATGAGTGGGTGGCTCGCTTTAAGGCCATCGGCCTGGATCAGGCGGCGATGGAAACGTGGCATCGGCTGTTCGAACAGGAGAATCCGGCCGGCCACCAGAGCTTCCTGGAGTGGCTGGGGCTGCCGGCCGACAAGATCAGCGAGATACGGGCGAAATCCGTCTGATACCGCTGCGTCCCCGGCCGCGTGCCGGGGACATTCAGCACCGGAGAGGTTATGTTTCGCATTACACAACTGGCAGAGCAGTTCGGGCTCTCCCGCAGTACCCTGCTCTACTACGACCGGATCGGCCTGCTCTCCCCCTCGGGACGGAGCGAGGCCGGTTATCGCCAGTACTCGCCCGCGGACCGTGCCCGGCTGGAGTCGATCTGCTCCCTGCGCCGGGCCGGGATGGACATTGAGGGGATCAGGGCGATCCTGGCCACAAGCGGTGACGATTCAACCACGGTGCTGCGGCGGCGGCTGGATGAGATCGGTGTGGAGATCGAGGCGCTGCGCACCAAGCAACGGCTGCTGGCCGGCATGCTGAAGGTGCAGGGGGCGGGTGGCCCGGGCGCCTCAGTGAACAAGGAGATGTTTGTTGCTATGCTGCGCGCTGCCGGTATGGATGACGCCGCCATGAAAAAGCTGCACATGGAGTTCGAGCGGCAGGAGCCCACGGCCCACCACGC
The DNA here is from genome assembly GCF_933509905.1 of Trichlorobacter ammonificans. Classification (GTDB taxonomy): domain Bacteria; phylum Desulfobacterota; class Desulfuromonadia; order Geobacterales; family Pseudopelobacteraceae; genus Trichlorobacter; species Trichlorobacter ammonificans. The sequence goes on from NZ_OW150024.1 coordinate 307,534, forward strand.
CTTTCTGCTGTCGCTGGGCATTTCAGAGAAAGAAGCGCTGCTGATCCGTAAATGGTCGGCAGCCATGGAGAATACGATGACGATGCAGTATTTTTACGAACTGTTTGAGAAACTGCCGAGGCAGGGACCTGGCTGCCGGGAGGCAACCCTGCGTGCGCTGGGACTGCTGGCCGATCTTCCGGCGAATCCCGCTGTGCTGGATATCGGGTGCGGCTCCGGAATTCAGACCCTTCTGCTTGCCGACGAGTTGCAGACAAAGGTCGTTGCGGTCGACAATCATCAGCCTCTGCTGAAGATCCTGAGCCAGGCAGCCGGAGAGGCCGGCCTGGCTGTTGAGACCTGTGAAATGTCGATGATGGAGATGCCGTTTGCCCCGGAACGTTTCGATCTGCTCTGGGCCGAAGGATCAATCTTCATCATAGGCCTGGAGCGGGGCCTGCATGAATTCGCCCGCCACCTGAAACCGGGCGGCTATCTGGCCTTTACCGAGCTCTGCTGGTTTGTCGAAAATCCACCTGATGAGGTGAAAGACTTTTTTGCCGCAGCCTGCCCGGAGATGAAATCCGCCGGTGATGTTCGGCAACGGTGTGTTGACTTCGGGTACCGGGTGATCGACAGCTTCAACCTGCCGGACAGCGCCTGGTGGGATGACTACTACACGCCGATGCTGGCGCGGATGGAGGAGCTGAAACAGCGCAACGTCGGCATTGCTGAAGCGGAAGAGGTGTATGCCAGACTGGAAGCCGAGATAGAGATGTTCCGGAAGTATTCGGCCAGCTATGGGTATACCTTCTTTGTGCTGCAGAAATAGCGGCCCGGATTCCGCTCACAAATTCCTGGGAACCATTCATAACTCAAAAGACGGCCAACCGGCCGCCCGTGCTGCTTCCTGAGCACGACTGCCAGCTAGTGATTGCCCATTCAGGCCATGATATGCTATAGCTTATAGGCACCTGAGCCGCAGGGAGACCCCCTGCGGTTCTTTTTTGTGACCGCAGAAAGAGAGAACACCATGATCAGTACCAATAACATCAGTCTGGCCTACGGCAAACGGGTCATCTTCAAGGATGTGAACATCAAGTTCGTGCCCGGCAACTGCTACGGCCTGATCGGCGCCAACGGCGCCGGCAAGTCCACCTTCCTCAAGATTCTGGCCGGTCTGTCCGAGCCCGATTCCGGCACGGTCAGCGTCGGTCCCCGGGAGCGGATCGCTTTCCTGAAGCAGGACCAGTTCGCCTTTGACGACTACACCGTGTTCAACACCGTCATCATGGGGCATCCCCGGCTGTACGAGGTGATGACCGCCCGGGAGGCGATCTACGCCAAGGGTGAGTTTACCGAGGAGGACGGCATCCGCTCCGCCGAGCTGGAGGCGGAATTCGCCGAGATGAACGGCTACGAGGCCGAGTCCGAGGCGGCGGTGCTGCTGAACGGCCTGGGGATTCCCGAGGAGCTGCGCCACAAGCAGATGAAGGAGCTGGAAGGGGGCGAGAAGGTGCGGGTGCTGCTGGCCCAGGCGTTGTTCGGCAACCCGGACGTGCTGCTGTTGGACGAACCGACCAACCACCTGGACCTGAAGACCATCGCCTGGCTGGAGGATTTCCTGTCCCGCTTCAACAACACGGTGATCGTGGTCTCCCACGACCGTCACTTCCTCAATCAGGTCTGTACCCATGTGGCCGATATCGACTTCGGCCGGATTCAGGTCTATGTGGGCAACTACGACTTCTGGTACCAGGCCAGCCAGTTGAACCTCAAGCAGAAGCAGGACGAAAACCGCAAGGTAGCCGACAAGGCGGCCGAACTGAAGGAGTTCATCCAGCGCTTCAGTTCCAATGCCTCCAAGGCCAAGCAGGCCACTTCCCGCAAGAAGCTGCTGGAGAAGCTGACCGTGGAGGAGATGCCGGTGTCGTCCCGCAAGTACCCCTTTGTGGTCTTCAAGCCGGAGCGCCCCTGCGGCGACGTGATCCTGGAGATCAGCAACCTCTCCAAGGAGATCGACGGGGTCCCGGTGTTCAAGGACCTGAACCTGATCGTGGGCAAAGGGGACAAGATCGCCTTTGTGGGCGGCAACAGCCTGGCCAAGACCACCCTGTTCCAGATCCTGGCCGGCGAGCTGGAGCCGGACGCCGGCAGCTTCCGCTGGGGGGTGACCATCACCCGCGCCTACTTCCCCAAGGAAAATGCCGCCTATTTCGACAACGACCTGAACCTGATCGAATGGCTGGGGCAGTATTCACCCCCCACGGAAGGTGAGTCCTTTGCCCGTGGCTTCCTGGGGCGGATGCTGTTCTCCGGTGACGAGGCCACCAAGAAGGCCTCGGTGCTCTCCGGCGGTGAGCGGGTCCGCTGCATGCTGGCGCGGATGATGCTGCTGAACGCCAACGCCCTGGTGCTGGACGAGCCGACCAACCACCTGGACCTGGAGTCGATCACCGCCCTGAACAACGGCCTGATCGCCTTCAGCGAGGTGCTGCTCTTCAGTTCCCACGACCACGAGTTCGTCAACACCCTGGCCAACCGGATCGTGGAGTTCACCCCCGGCGGGATCATCGACCGGAAGATGAGCTTCGACGACTACCTGGAGAGCGCCGAGGTGGCGGCCGAGCGGGACCGGCTCTGCCAGGGACACTGCGACCTGTCCCTGTAGCAGGGGGAGGTCGGGACGGTGCGTGGTATGAAGATCTGGATCGATGCCGATGCCTGCCCGCGGGTGGTGAAGGAGATCCTGTTCCGGGCATCAAGCCGGCTGCAGGTGCCCCTGTGCCTGGTGGCCAACAAGAGCCTGTCCAGGCACGACGGCCCGCTGGTGGAGACCATTGTGGTGGCCGACGGTTTTGACGTGGCCGACGACTACATCGCCGAGCAGGCCGCCCCCACCGACCTGGTGGTGACCGCCGATGTGCCGCTGGCGGCCCGGATCGTGGCCAAGGGGGGCATTGCCCTGGACCCGCGCGGCGAACAGTACAGCGAGGAGTCCATCGGCGACCGCCTGGCGCTGCGTGACCTGATGTCTGAGCTGCGCGATACCGGCATGATCCGGGGGGGCGGACCGCCGCCCTTCAGCATGAGCGACCGCAACCGCTTTGCCTCGGCCCTGGACAGCCTGCTGCACAAGCTGCTGCGGGGAGAGCGGCCATGACCAAACAACAGCTCGTTGCCGCCATCATCGCCCGGCTTGAGGCCGATCTGGCCCTGTTCACCGCCGCGGCCCTGCATGCCCACCATGCCGCCACCCACGAGGAGTGCCAGCCGGACAACAAGTACGACACCACCGCCCTGGAGGCATCTTACCTTGCCCAGGGACAGGCCAACCGGGCCCAGGAGATCCGGCAAGCCCTGGAGGCCTACCGCAGCCTTGAGTTGCAGACGTTCGACGCCGACACGCCGCTGCGCCTGAGCGCCCTGGTGACCCTGGAGGACGAAGAGGGCAGGGAACGGCGGCTGTTCATCGGCCCCCGGGCCGGTGGTATGAAGCTGGCCGCTCCCGAGGGGGAGATCGTGGTGATCACCCCGGCCGCGCCATTGGGGAAGCGGCTGCTGGGGCTCACCATGGGCGATGAGCTGCAAGGGGTGGACGCCGGCACGGGGACGGTCTACACTGTCGTGGCCGTGACCTGACGCCGCGGCACACACCACTACGGATGCCCTGCCATGACACCTGCCATTAACGCCGAACGCCTGCTGACGACATTTATCGAGTTGTGCGCCATCGACGCCGAGCCGACCCGGGAACGGGCCATGGCCGACCGGCTGACCGCGCTCCTGCACGACCTGGGGTTCACGGTGACCGAGGACGACGCCGGCACGCGGCTGGGGGGCACCGCCGGCAACCTGTACGCCACGCTGGCGGGCACCGGTCCCGGCGAGACGCTGCTCTTTTCCTGCCACATGGACCGGGTGGTGCCCGGCGCCGGGGTGAAGCCGCGGCACGAGGGGGAGTACATCGTCAGCGACGGCAGCACCGTGCTGGGGGCCGACGACGTGGCCGGGCTGGCGGCGGTGCTGGAAGGGATCTCCGCTGTCCGGGAGCAGGGGCTGCCCCATCCGCCGCTGGAACTGGTGTTCAGCGTGGCCGAGGAGCTGTCGCTTCTGGGGATCGAGCAGTTCGACATGACATCGATTGTTTCCCGCTGCGGGTTCGTGCTGGATGCCGGCGGGCCGGTGGGGGAGATCGTGGTCAGGGCACCGGAGCAGGTGCGGCTGTCCGCCGTGATTCACGGCCGTGCCGCCCATGCCGGTATCGCGCCGGAGGAGGGGATTTCCGCCATACGGATTGCAGCCACGGCCATTGCACGGATGCAACTGCTGCGGATCGACGACGAAACCACGGCCAATATCGGCAGTATCCGGGCCGACGGGCCGACCAATATTGTCCCCGACCGCTGCGAGCTGAGCGCCGAGGCCCGCTCCACCGACCCAACCCGTCTGGCGGAGCAGGTGGCGCTGATGCGGCAGGCCCTGGAGGATGCGGCCCGGGAAGCGGACGGCCGGGTGGAGATCAGCGTGCGTTCCAACTACCGTTCGTACCGGCTCGATCCGGACGCTGTTCCGGTGCGCCGTGCCGAAGCCGCGGCCCGGCGTCTCGGCCTGCCGGTGCGCCACCGCTCCACCGGCGGCGGTTCCGACGCCAATTTTTTCAACGAGCGGGGTATTCCCACGGCCGTGCTCTGCTGCGGTTTTGAAAAGGTCCATACCTGCGAAGAGCGGATGGCCGTATCCCAACTGACGCTGCTGGCGCAATGGGTGGCGGCCATCCTGACCGGCGCGTGACAGGGAAACCCGGCGACCCGCCGCACAAATCACTCCGCCTCGGGTGGCTCTTCCGCTAACAGGTTGTTGAAAAACTCAGGTTGTTCAAAAATAGTCAGATCGTCGCACCCGCAAAAAGCCCCACGGAGGCGTAGCAGCGCTACGCCGCACACGGGGGCTTTTGAGGACGGCGGCGAGATGGCTGTTTTTGAGCGGCCTGCTAATAAAGGAGCACCATGGCACTCACCGCAACCATCCACAAGGCAACCATCACCCTGTCCGACATCGACCGCGGCGTGTACGAAACCCTGACCGCAACCGCGGCCCGGCATCCCTCCGAGACCGCGGAGCGGCTGGCGGCCCGGCTGCTGGCCCTTGCTGTGTTTTACGAGGAGGGGCTGACCTTCACCAAGGGGCTCTGCGCCGGCGATGAGCCGGATATCTGGGTCAAGGGGGGTGACGACCGGGTACGGCTGTGGGTTGAGGTGGGGCTGCCCGAGAGCGACCGGATCGTCAAGGCTGGCCGCCATGCCGAACGGGTGGCGTTGCTGGCCTGCGGCCGGGCCCTGGCGACCTGGCAGCAGCAGCATCTGCCCCGGCTGGCCGGTGTCGCCAACCTGACCGTCATCGCCATTGACCAGCCGTTTCTCGCGGCCCTGGTGGAGCGGCTGGAGCGGGTCGTTTCCTGGTCCATCACCATTACCGAAGGGGTCTGCTACCTGACCATCGGCGACGAAACCCTGGAGACGGCGCTCCAGCGGCTTTGCTGATATCTTCCGGCCCCGTGTCTGCGGGTCAGCCGGTTTCCGCTGCGCTCTTTGCTGTTGCCGGCAGCAGCAGGGAGAGGAGCAGACCGGCCAGCAGGAACGCGGCTCCCAGGGCAAAGCTGGTGGTGGCGGCCCGGCCTGCCGGATAGGTGTCCTTGAGCAGCGCCACCAGCTGCGGCCCGGCAATGCCGGCGGCGGACCAGGCGGTGAGGATGGCGCCGTACACGGCCGGCATCAGTCCGGCGCCGAACCGGTCGAGGATGAAGGACGGCATGGTGCCGAAGCCGCCGCCGTAGCAGAGCAGGATGTAGCAGACCAGCAGGGCGAAGAGCCAGGGGGAGCCGGTCTGCATGAGCAGGAGAAAGGCGACGAGCTGGCTGCCGAGCAGCAGGCGGAAGGTTGCCCGGCGGCCGATCCGGTCCGAAATGCCGCCCCAGACAAAGCGGCCCACGCCGTTGAACAGGGAGCTGACCGCGATCAGGGTTGCGCCGTAGCGAGCCAGGGTTGCCGGGTCCGCGGTCATCCCGGCCTTGCTGCAGATATCCTGGAACAGGGGCGACTGAAAGCCGATGATGGCGATGCCGGCGGCGATGTTGCAGAAGAAGATCAGCCAGAGCAGGGCAAAATCACCGGAGAGGATGCAGTCACGGGCGCTGCGGCTGCCGCTGCCCGCTGCGGCGGCGGTAGCGGTGGCCGGCTGCACCATCCCCGCCGGCTGCCAGCCGGGGGGCGGGTTGACGATGCCGGTTGCGGCCGGGACCGTCACCAGCAGGAACAGTCCCCCCATGGCGGTGAACGCTGCGGGAAGGTTGCCGGGAAAAAGCTGCAGCAGGAACGGGGCGATGACCTTGGACATGAGCAGGGCGCCGAAGCCGAACCCCATAACCACCAGGCCGGTGGCGAACCCCTTGCGGTCGGGAAACCAACGGGCCACTGTGGCCACCGGCGTGACGTAGCCGAGTCCGAGCCCGGTACCCCCCAGCAGGCCGTACCCCAGGTAGAGGAGCGGCAAGGAGCGCAGGGAGAGGGCCAGGGCCGCCACCAGGTAGCCGGCGGCAAACAGGATGCCTCCCGCCTGGGCCAGCCGGGTCGGTCCCAGTTTCGGCAACAGCAGCCCCCCGGCCGCCGCAGCCAGACCGAGACAGCAGATGGCAAGGCTGAAGGCCCAGGCAACCTGGCTGTTGCTCCAGCCGTAGCTGTCCGTCAGCGGCTTCTGGAAAAAGCTCCAGGCGTAGACCGTGCCGAGGCAGATCATCAGCAGGGTGCCGGCGGCGGCAACGATCCAGCGGTTGTGTGTCGGTTGCACGGGAGTCCCCCCTGTCAGGGTTTTGAAAAACTGTTCCGCATGGTACGAAAAGAGGCCAGGGGATGAACATCCCGTGGCCTCTTGCGTTGTCAGCCTGCGGCGTTGATTACAGCTGGACGTCCAGCTCGTTCTGGACCAGCTGTTCCCGCACCTGCTTTTTCCTGATCAGCACCAGTTCGCCGCTGTTGGTCTTCATGACCGCCCCCGGCTTGCGGTGGGAGTTGTAGTTCTCCGGCGACATGCTTTCGGAGTAGGCCCCGGTGCCGCCGATGACCACATAGTCGCCGATCTCCGGTTCAATGATCTCCACCGGCACGATGTTCCCGTCCTTGTCCAGGCGGACCGAGTCGCCGCTTTCGCAGCAGCGCCCCACGATACCGAAGGATTTCAGCCCGGCCGTGGGCGTCTGGTCGTACTCGCTGGAGAGCAGCGTGCCGTCCTGGCGCACGATGTATATCGGATGCTCGGAACCGTACAGAAGCGGTCGGGTCAGCAGTTCCATGCCGCCGTCCACGATCAGGAAGTTCATCTCGTTGGTGAATTTCTTGTCAATGATCCGGGTGACGATATGGCCGGAGTTGGCCACCACAAAGGTACCCGGCTCGATCTCCATTTCAAGCTCCCGGCCGGTGGCTGCCTTGAACTCCTCGATCCGGTGTTTGGCGTAGGCCCCCAGGGAGGCGATGTCGGCCTGTTTCTCACCCGGCATCCGGGCCACCTTCAGGCCGCCGCCGAAGCTGACGGTGACGGCATCCGGGAAGTAGTCCCGCACAAAACCCAGCTCGCGGTCGATGTTGGCCCGCCATTTTTCCGGATCGCCGCCGGAGCCGATATGGACGTGCACCTGGGTGAAGCGCAGCCCTTTTTCGTCGGCCATCGCCTTGACCCTGGGCACATCATTCAGGTGCACGCCGAAGCAGGAGTATTCGCTGCCGGTGTCCCGGGTGGCGCTTTCACCGCCGCCTGCCGCGCCCGGATGAACCCGGATGGAGAGGTCAACCTTGTTGGCCCCGGCAAAGTCGGCAATCAGTTGAAACTGCAGCAGGGAGCAGACGTTGTACCTGAGCCCCGCCTTGATCATCTCTTCCAGTTCGGCACGTTCCGTGCCCGACGGCACTTCCTGGGTGGTCAGCATCATCCGGCTGTAGGGAATGCCGGCTACATGGGCGCGGGCCGCCTCATCCAGGGAGGAGCAGTCCAGGTCCAGCCCCTTGTTGGTGACCACCCGCAGCACGGTGCGGTCGGAGTTGGCTTTCATGGCGTAGCGGACATGCAGGCCAAAGGCGTTGGGCATGTTAAGCAGTTGTTCGCAGCTGTTCTCGATATACTCCTGGTCGTGCAGGTAGATCGGGGTGCCCCATTGCGCGGCAATTTTCGGGATAACGGCGGCGTCCAGTTTGGTCGGACCAAAGTGTGTCATTGTGTCAACTCCATGGTAGGTAATGTACCCGGCACAGGGGGCAGTCGTTCCGGTCAGCCGAAGTAATGAGTTAATCTATGTAGCATTTTCGACCAGCGCGGCGCAATACCTCTCTGAAGCATTGCGGGCGGGCGGCGGTGTGCCGGGAAGAGCAGCGCTACGAAAAACGGCGGCCGGTGGGCCGCCGTCGGCGTTTCATCGCACCAGGTGGGAAGGGTCAGTCCGCTTTCCCCTGCTCAGCTGCCGCCTGATTGCAGCGTTCCACAACCTCCCGCAGCCAGGCGATCTCGTCGGGCAGGAACTGCTTCGAATACTCGGTCCCCACGTTCATGGCCATGTGGAGCGGCGGCACGGTGGTGGTGGCCAGCATGTGCCCCGGCACCGGCACCCAGGCGGTTTTTTCTCCTGCCCAGTTTTTCAGCCGCTCCTCGCTGTCGAAGATCATCAGGTAGTCGTTTCCGTCGGATTCGATGATCAGCGGCAGGACCTGCCCTTCCTCAAGGGTGACGTCGCCGCTCAGCTCGCTTTTGTCCAGAATCGGCACGCAGAAGGTGGTGTTGAGGAAGAGGTCGTAGAACTTCGACTGGCTGGTGGCATCGTCCATCCCTTCGCGCAGGGCCAAAAGCGCCTGGTCGAGGGGGCGTGCCTCCGCTGCCGGGTCACCCTCCCAGCGCTTGGTCACTTCGATCAGGTGATAGCCGAACTGGGTCTTGACCGGACCGAGCACCCTGTTCACGTCGCCGGTAAAGACCGCCGCATCGAACTCGGGCACCATCTGGCCGGGGTTGAAGGTGCCGAGATCGCCACCCTGCTGGCGGGAGGGGCAGGATGATTCGCGCCGGGCAACGTCGGCAAAGTCGGCGCCGGCTTCTATCTCGGCCTTGAGCTGCAGGCAGAGGGCTTCGGTATCCACGAGGATGTGGCGGGCATTCGCGGGCATGGGAACTCCTTACAAGGGATGGAACAGCCGGGGGATAGTAGCGGAATCGGGCAGGTATGGCAATCGGCATGATGCATGCCCGGGATGCTCTCCGTGTCTCCGACGCTCGTCATTCTGAACGCCATAATCCGCGTTTTTTCCGTAGGTGCTCTTTCCGCTATCGGGGCAGGAAACCGGCCTGTTGTCTAAAGGGAACGCGCCTGATGTTTTGTTTTGACAAGAATCAAGACAGAGGACTACTGTGTAAGTACACACACATCACAAAGGAGGGCATGCTCATGAAAACGCTGAAGAGCGCGATATCCGGAATGCTCGCCGTGGCAGCAGCTCTGCTGCTGGTGTCGAATATAGCCAGTGCGGCTGCCGTCGGTGTCATGACCAAGGATGGAATCGGCACCTACCTGACCGATGAAAAGGGGATGACCCTGTACCTGTTCAAGAAGGATACAGCGGGCACCAGTGCCTGTGCAGGTCCATGCGTCGAGAAATGGCCCCTGTTCACCGCTGAGGCGGTGACGGTTCCCAAAGAGCTGCGGGCCGGAGACTTCGGAGTCATAGTGCGGAGCGACGGCAAAAAGCAGACAACCTACAAGGGAATGCCGTTGTACTACTTTTTCAAGGATATGAAGCCGGGGGACACGGCCGGCCAAGGGGTGAACAGTGTCTGGCACGTGGCCGTTCCCTAGCCGGCAACGGAACGATCTGCCTTGACAGAGGACGGCCCCAGGGCCGTCCTCTGTTTGTTTGCAGGCATGAACCGTTGCGCAGAGGCGGCATGGCAGGGTAGAGTCAACGCCTGCTGCAGCGGGGAACCTGCCTGGTATTTCATGGCCATGACGGACCGTGCACTGCCGCACACATGATACTGCAAGCTGGATGGGGAGGCTGGATGGAAACCGTCAGGCACGATGAGCCGCTGCCGGGGCGCTATCGGCACTACAAAGGGGGCGAATACGAGGTTGTCGGCACGGCCCGTCACAGTGAAACCGGCGAACGGCTGGTGGTCTATCGCTGCCTGTACGACAATAATTCCCTCTGGGTGCGGCCGGTGGCCATGTTCATGGAGACAGTGGTGGTGAATGGCCGGGAGCTGCCGCGCTTTGCCCGCGACACTATCCCGGCTGGCGAAGGTGGAGACCGGTCGTGACCAGCGGTTCCGTCCGTACCCTGTACGGCCGCATCTACGCCCTGGTCCATCAGGTGCCGCCGGGACGGGTGACCACCTACGGGCGTATTGCCCGGCTGCTCGGCTGTACGGCCCGCACCGTGGGGTTTGCCATGGCAGCGCTGCCGGCCGGTCATGACGTTCCCTGGCAGCGGGTGATCAACAGCCGGGGGATGGTCAGCCCGCGCCGTACCGGCGACGGCACGCTGATCCAGCGGCTGGCCCTGGAGTCCGAAGGGGTGCGGTTTGACGAGCATGGTCGGATCGAGCTGGCCGTGTATGGCTGGCAGCCGGCCCGGGCCGATACGGACGATGACGGTCTCCCGCCCTGATAGCCATGCTTGCAATCGTTTGGTCTGTCGGGTGAGAATCCTGCCATGAACAGCATGCCGGAACATACCGCGACACGGGTCGTGCGGGAGATCGAACGGCTCAAGCGCCGGGTCGTCTGGGCCGAGCGGGCCGGAAAAGAGCCGGAGCGGCAGATCGCGTTCCTGTACCGGGCAGCCGACCGGTTCGGCAGCCGCCTGTTTGCCCAGAGCTTCTGCCGGACCGAAGCGGGGGGCAGCGGCTGCGCCACCGGTTCCTGCTGTTGCTGTCGTCCCGACGTGTTTGCCTGGGAGCGGACGATCCTGGACCTGCTGCCGCAGCAACGGGACAACAACGGTTTCTGTCCCTTTTTCAATCAGGTCAGGCGGAACTGCGGCATCTACGGCATGCGCCCCTTTGCCTGCCGGATCTACTACAATGTCGCAGCCTCCCGCCACTCCTGCCGGAACCCCGCTGAAGTGATGCTGGGGCTCTTCGCGTTTCTCAAACCCCATCTGGAGCGGATCATCGGTCCGTACCAGGGGGGCTACGGCGGCTGATGTTTGCTGACGTCTTCTGGTCTGAAAGGTGCCGTACGAATGTTTGACGCGCTGTTCTGGGATAACGACGGGGTGCTGATGGAGACCGAGCACCTCTACTACCGGGCCAATGCCGCGGCCCTGGCCGACGTGGGGGTGGAGCTGACCCTTGACGACTTCCGCCGCATCTCCCTGCGCCGGGGAGAGAGTGTGCTTGCCCTGGCCGGCGGTGACGGGACGGAACTGCGCCGGCGCCGCGACGAAATCTACTTCCGGCTGCTGGGTGAAGAGGCGCGGGTGATCAGCGGGGTGCGGGACACCCTGGAGCAGCTCCACGGCCGGTTTGCCATGGCCATTGTCACCAGCTGCCGGCGGGAGCATTTTGTGCAGATGCACCGGGAGAGCGGCCTGCTGGATTATTTTGACTTCATCCTCACCCGCGAGGACTACGCGGTCTCCAAGCCGGACCCGGAGCCGTACCGCACCGCCTGCATCCGGGCCGGGATTCATCCGGCCCGCTGCCTGGCCATCGAGGATTCGGAGCGGGGGGTGGTTTCCGCCGCCCGCGCCGGGCTGTGCGTGGCGGCGATTCCCGGTGAACTGAACCGCGGCGGCGATTTCAGCGCTGCCCGCTGGCTGTTGCAGGAAATAGGCGAGCTGCCGGCGCTGCTGGGTCCCGGTTAGCGGGGCTGCGGGAGAGTGCCGCCGGGTGCGGGCACAAGAAAGGGCCGGTCCGTTTCCGTGAAACAGCCGGCCCTTTCGACTGCCTGCGGCGTGTTCAGTGTGCGGTGCTCCGGCCTTCCTCCTCCTCCCGTTCCCCGGCGGGAAGAATCTGGTTGAGCAGCACCGCCAGCACGCCGCAGAGGCTGATCCCCTGCAGGCTGAAGCTGCCGATGGTGAGCCCCAGGCCGCCGATGCCGGTGACCAGGGTGACGGAGACGATGCAGAGGTTGCGCGGCTTCATCAGGTCCACCCTGCCGTCGATGATGGTTTTCAGGCCGATGCCGGCGATGGAGCCGAAGAGCAGGATCATGATGCCGCCCATGACCGGCAGCGGGATCGTCTGCAGCAGGGCGCCGAATTTGCCGACAAAGGCCATCATGATGGCGAAGCAGGCGGCCCAGGTCATCACGACCGGGTTGTAGTTGCGGGTGAGCATGACCGCACCGGTCACTTCGCCGTAGGTGGTGACCGGCGGACCGCCGAAGAGACCAACGACGCTGACCGCCAGGCCGTCTCCCAGCAGGGTGCGGTGCAGTCCGGGCTGTTCGGTGTAGTCGCGGCCGACCACGGAACCGATGGCCAGGATGCCGCCGACATGCTCCACCACCGGAGCGATGGCCACCGGGATCATGAAAAGGATGGCCGCCAGGTTGAATTCGGGGCGGCCGAACTGCGGTACCGCCAGCCAGGGAGCGTTGAGCACGCTGCTGAAGTCAACCAGGCCGAGAGCGAGCGAGGTGCCGTAGCCCACCGCCACCCCCACCAGGATCGGAACCAGCTTGAGCAGGCCGCGGGCATGGATGGCGGTCAGCATGGTTGCGGTCAGGGAGATGGCGGCCACGGCCAGGGCGGTGCCGTGGGGCACGACCTGGCTGTCCCCCGCCTTGCCGGTGGCCATGTTGACGGCCACCTGGGCGAGCCCCAGGCCGATGACCATGACCACCGGGCCGATGACCACCGGCGGCAGCAGGCGATGGATGAAATCGACCCCGCGCCACTTGACGAGGCCGGCGGCCACGTAATAGAAGAAACTGGCGGCGGCCAGGGCGCCGATGGTTGCCGGCATCCCCCAGGTTTTCACGGCATAGATCACCGGCGCGATAAAGGCGAAGGAGGAGCCGAGGTAGATCGGCACCTGCCGTTTGGTGCAGAGCTGGAAGATTAGGGTGCCGATCCCCGCCCCCAGCAGGGCCAGGCTGGGGTTGAGGCCGGTCAGCAGGGGAACGAGGACGGTGGCGCCGAAGGCGACGAAGAGAATCTGGGCGCCGGCAAGGGCGGTGCGCCAGACCGGATCGGGCGTGCTGGTCATGGTTCGGGGCTCCTATTTCGTGCCGAAGATTTTATCCCCGGCATCGCCGAGCCCGGGAAGAATGTAGCCGCGTTCGTTGAGCCGTTCGTCGATGGAGGCAACGTAAATCTCCACGTCGGGATGGGCGCTGGTAATCCGCTCGATCCCCTCGGGGACGGCGACCAGGAAGAGTCCCTTGATCCGTTGGCAGCCGGTCTCCTTGAGCATCTCGATGGTTGCCAGCAGCGAACCGCCGGTGGCGAGCATCGGGTCGATGATCAGGGCGGTGCGCTCCTCCATGCCGGTGGCGAATTTTTCGTAGTAGGAGACCGGTTCCAGCGTCTCCTCGTTGCGGTAGAGTCCCACCACGCTGACCCGGGCGCTGGGGATCATGTCCAGGACGCCGTTCATCATCCCCAGGCCGGCACGCAGGATCGGCACTACCGTGATCTTCTTCCCCTTGATCTGCCGGACCTCGACCGGCCCGGCCCAGCCGGTGACGGTGATGGTCTCGGTCTCCAGGTCCTTGGTTGCCTCGTAGGTCAGCAGCCGCGCGATTTCGGAGGCCAGTTCGCGGCACTGCTTGGTGCTCAGATCCGCTTTGCGCAGCAGACCGATTTTATGCTGGATCAGGGGGTGCTTGACTTCGTAGACGGCCACGGTGCGGCTCCTCCGGCGGGTGGGGTGGGTGGTGAAGCGAAGAAAATACAGGCCAACGAGCCACAGGTCAAGAGGCTGCAGGCAGGAGCGGGCCGGGGACAGTCAGTGCCGTACCCCGGCCGGGCAGCGCTGCCGCTTTCGGTGCCGTGGCGCACGGGAATGCGGTACACCTGTTCGTTATCCGGTCAGGGAAGGGAGTACGCGGGAAGATGAAAATTCAGACGGTCGGCATCGAGCAGCGTCCCAAGGTATACGCCCTGTTGGAGCGGGCGTTTCCCGGCAGCAGCTATGAGGTGACGCTGGTGCGGCAGCTCCACGGAAACGGCACGCCGCTCCACGAATGGGTCTGCATCCAGAGCGGCAGGGTGATCGCCTACCTTGCCTTTACCAACGCCTACCACGGCAGGGAGGTGTGCGGGCTGCACCTGGCGCCCATGGCGGTGGCACCGGATTTTCAGCGCCGGGGGGTGGGGTCGGAGTTGCTGCGCTTTGCCCTGCGCCAGGAGGCGATCAGGAATCAGCCGCTGTTCGTGCTGGGGGAGCCGGACTACTACCGGCGGTTCGGTTTTGAACCCTGCAAGCAGCCGCTCTGCCCCTTTGACAACAACAACGCCCACTTCATGAGCATGCGCAGCGATCCGGCCTCCGCTTTCACGGTGGGGTACGAACCGGCGTTTAGAAGCGGTACGTCGCTGCAGAAGCGCCGGCGGCGTCCGCGCTGACGGGGCTGTGCCGGCCGGTTTCCCGGTCAGCGCCGTCGCACCAGAACGAGCCCGGCTAGGCCGACGCCGAGCAAGAGCAGGCTGGAGGGTTCCGGGACCGGTGCGGCATCGGCGTAGAGCAGCGTGGTGACTGCCGGCCTGCCGCTGTCCATGCTTTCGGATACCGCCAGGTAGACGCCCTGGATGAGGTAGTCGTCAAGACGGGGGTTGGACACCACCTGGTGCCGGATGACGCTCCCCTGGCTGAAGCCGTAGATGACCGGCAGCAGCGTGCCGAACTGCCGCGCCTCCTCCGTGGTGAAGGGATAGCCGGTGATGGTACGGATGAAATAGTCGCCGGAGTCGCTGCCCGGAGGAAGCGGGGGGCCGGACCAGTAGGCAAGGGTCCTGCCGACATCGGCGGCATGGACCCTGAACATGACGAAATAATCCATATCGCCGATGCCTACCGTAAAATAGCCGGGCTGGTTGTCCGGTGCCGACGCAAACAGTTCCTGGCCGGCAGCCTCCGCAGCGGCGGAAACGTCGTATTCGGCGATGACTATCCGGGTTGCCGCCGCCGGGGCCGGCAGTACGCAGAGCAGTAGTGCGAGCGCGAGAAACAGTCCTTTCATGTGATCCCCCTCCCCTGCCGCAGATGGCATGGCGTCTGTTCGGATGACGTAGCTGCAGCCTGCATGCCACGAGGGTGACCGCTGCCAACTGCCTGATCTGGCGAGATAAACGCAGGTCTGCCTATCCTCGCTGCAGACGCCGGCGACGTAAACTGTAAACTGTCCGGACGGAGCTGACGGGTTTATCGACGCTTGCATGTCACAAAGGTTCTTTTCCTTTCTGGTCCGCGGCGGTAAGCTGCTTCTGCGGCCGATGTCCCTCATTTCCAACCGACCGCAGCGGGAGCGACCATGCAGACGAGCAGCCATCCCTTTCAGAACCTGACCCCCGATTTGATCATGGACGCCGTGGAAAGCCAGGGGTTCCGCTGCGACTGTCGCAACCTGGCCCTGAACAGCTACGAAAACCGGGTCTACCTGGTGGGGATCGAGGAAGAACGGCCGCTGATCGCCAAATTTTACCGTCCCGGCCGCTGGAGCGACGAGCAGATTGTCGAGGAGCACCGGTTCTGCCGGGAGCTGGCCGATCACGAGCTGCCGGTGGTGGCTCCCTGGTGCGCCGCTGCGGGCGAAAGTCTGTTCAGGTACTGCGGCTTCAGTTTCGCTCTCTATCCGCAACAGGGGGGGCATGCGCCGGAGTTCGACAATCTGGACAACCTGCTGATCCTGGGACGGATACTGGGGCGGATGCACCGCATCGGCGGGGTGGCCGCCTTCCGGCATCGGCCCGCTCTTGACAGCACGAGTTTCGGCTACGAGAGCGTGGAGCTGATCCGTGAGCATTTCATCCCGGCGGAGTATCGCGACAGTTACACCTCCCTGACCGGCCAGCTCCTTGAGAAGATCGACCGGCGGCTGGCGGAGGCGGGGCCGGTTCGTTCCATCCGCGTTCATGGCGACTGCCACAGCGGCAACATCCTCTGGCGTGACAATGCCCCTCATTTTGTCGATTTCGACGATGCCCGCATGGCTCCGGCGGTGCAGGATCTCTGGATGATGCTCTCCGGCGACCGCCGTCGCCGTCTGGCTCAGCTTGATACCCTGCTGGAGGGGTATGGCGAGTTTCATGACTTCGATCCGGCGGAGCTGCGGCTGATCGAGCCGCTGCGCACCCTGCGCATGCTGCACTACAGTGCCTGGCTGGCCCGGCGCTGGGACGATCCGGTCTTTCCGGCCACCTTTCCCTGGTTCAACACCGTGCGCTACTGGGGGGAGCATATTCTGGAACTGCGTGAGCAGCTGGCCGCCCTGGACGAACCTCCCCTGGCAGTGCATTGAGCGGAATGCGCGAGCGACAAGGGGCGTTGACATCCCCGCCCGCAGCCGGTATATCACCCCCATGAAACGATGCCTGCCCCTACTGCTACCGCTGTTGCTGCTGTGCAGCGCACCGGTCCTGGCCACCGAGGAATACGCCGGCCGCACCGGTAAGAGCTGTGCCGCCTGCCACGTCGATCCGGCCGGCGGCGGTGAATTGACGGCAGAAGGCACGGCCTTTGCCACCTCCCTTGGCAGCGAAGCGTCCCGCCCCGCCCTGTCGCCTGCCGCCAGGGGCCTGCGCTTCGTTGCCGGTTATCTGCACCTGCTTACCGCCATCCTCTGGTTCGGCACCATCCTCTATGTCCACTTGGTGCTCAAACCGGCCTACGCCTCCAGCGGCCTGCCCCGCGGCGAGCTGCGGGTGGGTATCGCCTCCATGGCCGTCATGGGGATCACCGGCATCATCCTTACCACCTTCCGGGTCGCCTCCCCGGAGCTTCTGCTGCACTCCCGCTTCGGTGTTCTGTTGCTGGTCAAGATTTCCCTCTACCTGGTGATGGTCACGTCGGCGACCTTCGTGATCACGGTGATCGGCCCCCGCCTGCGCAGAAAGCGGACGGAGGAGGCTGTGCTGGTGACCAGCGGCGAGATGAGTATCGAAGAGTTGTCCCGTTGCGACGGTGCGGAAGGGCGCCCGGCTCTCTTCGCCTTCAACGGCACCATCTATGATGCGACCGCCAGCCGTCTCTGGAAGCAGGGAAATCACATGGGGCGTCACCAGGCCGGCAGCGACCTGACCGAAGTGCTCTCCCAGGCCCCCCACGGTACCGAGCAGGTGGAGCGGCTGCCGGCAGTGGGACGCCTGGTGCCCGGCCTGACGCGGCCGGCACCGTTGCACGAGCGGGTCTTCTTCTTCATGGCCTACATGAATCTGGCAATCGTCTTCCTGATCGTGCTGATCCTGGCGCTCTGGCGCTGGTGGTAGGGACGGCTCCCCGTCCGCGCTCCTCCTGGAACGCTGGCACTCCCAGAACCGTGCGGTCCTGGTCCCTTGACCGTTGCGGCCGCTTCGCGTAGTCTGCGGTTGACAGGTTCCGGCGCACCGCCGGCAGCACTAACGCGATAACGAGGGGACCATGCAGAATCTGCTTACCGCACTGAAACAGGAGCATGAGGCGTTGAAGGCCCAGGTGGCCCTGATCAAGCAGCACGGGGTGGTCACGCCTGACGGGTTTGCCGGACTGCAGCGGCTGCGCGAAATCCTGCATGCCCATGTTCTGCACGAGGATCTGGACCTCTATCCCCGTCTGGAACAGGCCGCTGTCCGGGACGACAACCTGCGGACGCTGCTCGACCGCTTTCGGGGGGAGATGCAGGAGATCACTGCCGAGGCGAACCAGTTCTACCAGCGGTACAGCGCTCCGGTTCAGTCGCTGGACTACGCCCGCGACGTGGCCCGCCTGTTCTCGCTGCTCACCAACCGGATCGTGACCGAAGAGGCGGTGCTCTATCCTTATCTGGAGAAGGCACCGTGACGGCTGCCGGCAGACCGTGAAGTTCACCCTGCTGACCCATTTCAAGGAGTTTCCCAAACGCTCCAACACCGGGCGCATGGTACTGGAGGTGCTGGGGAATGCTGCCGAGCAGGTGCGCTGGGAGCGGACCCGTCCGCCGGAGCAGTTGCTCCGGGAAATCGAGGCCGGCGATGTGGCGCTGGTCTATCCCGGACGCGGCGATGAGCCGGCTGCGGACCTTTCCGGCATCAGTCAGTTCATCATCATCGACGGTACCTGGCATGAAGCCCGCCACATCCACCAGCGCAGCCCCTATCTGCAGCGGGCCCGCAGGGTTGCCCTGAAACCGGGAAAAGCGTCGCGCTACAACCTGCGCAAGAACCAGAAGGAGGCGGGGCTTTGCACTGCCGAGTGCGTGATCGAGATTCTGCGCTGCCTGGGAGAGAATGCCACGGCTGAGCGACTGGAACAGGTGTTTTTGGCGAACATGCGACCCCGGTCGGCCATGGGCGCCGCCGGAAGCGAGCCGTTCAACGAATGAGCATCGAAAGGGAGGGTGCCATGCAGAGTGCCATTGCCACTGCCATCGGTCTTGCCAGCGAGCCGGTGGCCCTGCTGTTGACCGATGAGAAGCCGGAAGGAGCGTTGCAGTTCGACGAAGGGAAATGGGGCTGCGTGGTGAGCATGTTCGGCGCAGCGGCAACCAAGGGAAAGATTGCCGTGTTCGACAGCCGCTCCTACGGCTGCTTCGGTGGCGGCGTTGCCCTGGGGTTCGGCAATACCTACCGGCAGTTTCCCGGCAGTATGCAGGGGTTTTGCAACTTTCTCTCCAGCGGTAACGAGGGGTGGGAGCCGGGGGAGGCGATCGCTGCCGGGATGGAAGCGGGGGGGGCACGCAAGGAATTCGTGCAGCACTTCCTGCACGGAGAGCGCTACAAGCAGAGCCCGGAGCTGGTACGCCAGTTTGTCGAGGAACTGCCGATGACCGAGGTGGCCAGTCGCTATGTAGCCTTTGTACCGTTCAACCGCCTTGAGCCGGGCCAGGGGGAGCCGGCCTCGGTGACCATGCTGGTGACCAGCGACCAGCTCGCCGCCCTGGTGGTGCTGGCCAACTACGACCGTCCCGGCCTCGAGAACGTGGCCATTCCCTACGTTGCCGGCTGCCAGTCCATCGGCATCCTCTCCTACCGTGAGGCACAGCGCGAACAGCCACGCTGCATCGCCGGGCTGATGGACCTGTCGGCCCGGGCCTACCTTCGCTCCCAGACGGGCAGGGATGTCCTGACCTTCACCATGCCCTACCGGCGCTTCCTGGAGATGGAGGCGTGCGTCGCGGGCAGTTTTCTGGAGCAGCATCCCTGGCTGACGCTGAAAGGCGAAGCCTGAGTACGGTTCCGATGGAGACGAGTCAGAGCATACGGATGGAAAAAGTCTGCTACCGGGTGGGGGGACGGATTATTTTGACCGATTTCGACCTGGTACTGGAGCGGGGGGTAAACCGTACCATCCTGGGGGTGAGTGGTGCCGGCAAGACCACGATCCTCAAGCTGATGCTGGGCCTGATCCATCCCCAGAGCGGCCGGATCCATATCGGCGACCTGGAAATCACCGGCCGCTCCGAGGCAGAGTATCGGGAACAGCGCAAGAAGATCGCCATCGTTTTTCAGGGAGGGGCGCTGTTCGACTCCATGACCGTGGGAGAGAACGTCGGCTACCGGCTGTTTGAGGAGGGGCGGCTTCCCGAAGCGGAGATTGAGGAGATCGTCCGGGAAAAGTTGCGTTTTGTCGGGGTGGAGGCGGCTCTTGACCTCTATCCGGCCGAGCTGTCCGGCGGCATGAAGAAGCGGGTGGCCATCGCCCGGGCCCTGGCCGCCGATCCCGAGTACATCTTCTTCGACGAGCCCACCACCGGCCTGGACCCGATCGGAGTCTACAACATCGTCTCCCTGATGCGCCGGCTGCAGCAGGCCGGTAAGACCACCCTGATGGTGACCCACGATCTGCCCACCGCCTTTGCTACCTCCCAGCGTTTCTCGGTGCTGCACGAAAGCAGGCTGGCGTTCGAGGGGACCGAGGAAGAGTTGCGCAGGTGCCCGCTTTCCACGGTGCGGGAGTTCCTGCATCCCACCGACGCATCCCTCTTCGTCTGAGTATGCTGTTGTGCGGACCGGCGGAGCGTCGTATCAGCTGCGAACGGAAAACGGGGGCGGATATGCTGACATATCCGCCCCCGTTTGTCCTGTAGTGCCGGTCCGAAAAGTGGTGCTATTTCGTGTAGCCCAGCTTGGAGGAAATTTCGTCGGCCGCCTTGATGACCAGCGGTACCAGTTCTCGCTCGATACGCTCGGTGCCGAAACGCATGGAGGGACCGGAGATGCTGACGGCACCGATGATCCGGCGGGTATAATCCCGGATCGGCGCGCTGACGCACTTCACCCCTTCATCCAGCTCCTCGTCGTCGACTGCATACCCCTGCTCGGCAACAACGCGCAGCTGCCGTTTCAGTTCTTCCCGGTCGGTGATGGTGTTGGGCGTGAACCGCTGCAGCTCGCGGTTCGGCAGGTACTGATCCAGCTCCTCCTCACTCATGTGGGCGATCTGGGCTTTGCCGGCGGCGGTGCAGTAGGCCGGCAGGCGGGAGCCGACCCGGGGAACGACCCGCACCGTCATGGTGGTTTCCACCGTGTCGAGATAGATGATATGGAAATCCTTCAGCACGGAAACGTAGATGGTTTCGTTGCATTCACGGACCAGTGCTTCCAGGATCGGTTTGGACTGACGCAGCAGGCCCATCTGTTTGATGAACGTCTGGCCCAGTTCCAGGGTTTTCAAGCCCAGCCGGTAGTTTTCCGTAACGCGATTCTGTTCGATATAGCCACGGGACTCCAGGGTGGCCAACAGCCGGAATACATTGTTTTTGTGCAGCTTCAGCCGCTTGGAGAGTTCCGTGACCCCCAGCTCGTCAACCTCGTCGTGAAACTGCTCCAGAAGGTCCAGGGCGTGGGAAACCGCCTGGATCAGATATTCGGATTTTTCTTTGCGTGCCATGATAGCGCCTCTGCTTCCTGGATACGTGGTGGTAAGCACACTGCACAGGCCAAGTGTCTTCTAAATATAGAAACTTGTTTTATAATTGTCAAGCGAGAATGGTTGCGATATAGTCGGTCATCGGATGTTTGGCATTGAACAAGGAGGCCGTGGAAATAAAACAATCCGAGGGATGTACATGCTGAATCTGAGAAAAAAAATACTCGTGGCAATCGACGGCTCCCCCTATTCGGATAAAGCGGCTGAAGAAGCCGTCCGGATCGCCGCCGGTAACCGCAGCCAGTTTAAAAGCAAGATTTTCGCCCTGCTCGTGGTCCCCAACGCCCAGAGTTCTTCCTACTCCGATTTCGTGCCGGTCAAGCCGTTGACCGAGACCGAGCAGTGGGAGGAACTGCGCAAGCGGATATTCTATATCATCGAAAAAAGTGCCGCGGAATACGATGTTCCCCTGGAAATGATCGTGGAGGCGGGAGAGCCCGCCGAGACACTGGTGGAGTTTGCCAGGACGGAAGGGGTTGACCTGATCGTGATCGGCAGCTCCAGCAAGGGATTCATTGAGAGCAAGCTGAAAGGCAGCGTGTCCCGACGGGTTGCCGAGATGGCCCACTGCTCGGTCTATCTGGTGAGGGCCTGAGTCGAGGACCGCGCTCAGCGTGTCTGCTGCAGATGACAAAACGGGGCGTGTCCGATGGACGACGCCCCGTTGCGTATGAACAGCACGTACGGTTGCTTTATTTCAGGATTTTGATACCTGAAACGAAGAGGATGTTGTCAAAGGTGCGGTTCAGGGTCTTGCTGGTGAACTTGGGCAGTGCCGGCACGTCGGAGGGGTACTCGATGCTGGCACCCTTGTCGACCTTGGTCTTGGGCAGGGCCATCCAGACGTTCTTGCCGTCATCACCCTTGGCTTCGATGTAAGTGTAAACGTCGGCGTCGATGGTCTGGACTACCGTGGCCTTCTTGGTCGGAACGCCAGCCGGAATGTCGGCGGGCTTCATGCCGGCATGGGGGTCGCCGGCGGGAGCGCCGGGCATGGGAGCGCCGACCGGGGGATGGCCTGCCGGCTGACCGGCTGCCTGGGGCTGGGTGGGGGCTTCAGTCTTCGGCTTGTCCTGGCAGCCAGCCAGGGCGAGTGCGGCGATCATCAAAGCAACAACTGTTGTTCTCACGTCTTCCTCCTGGGGAATAATAATGTAAAGGTGTACAACAATAGCACACTTTTGGGAAACGGGACACAAAAAAGGGCTTGGCTATTCTCCTTGCCGTTGCGGGATGCTGTGGTATACACAATCAGAGCCGGTACGCAGGCGGAGGTGACGGTATGTTCGAGTCCGCAGAGCTGGGCCACAAAATTTCCAAGGAGATGTTCAGGCGGGAACTCCCCCTATTGCGGGAGGCGCTGCTGGACGCGCAGCTGGACCTGCTGCAGTCGCGTCGCTTTCCGGTTATCATCCTGCTCGCCGGCGTCGATTGCGCCGGCAAGGGGGAAACCATGAACCTCCTGCATGAGTGGATGGACCCCCGGCACATCGAGTCCCATGCCCTGCGGGAGCTGACCGACGAGGAGCGGGAGCGCCCTCCCATGTGGCGTTACTGGCGGGACCTTCCGCCCAAGGGGAAAATCGGTATCTTCATCGGCTCCTGGTATTCGGCGCCGCTTCTGGATAACGTCCACGGCATCAGCAAGAATGCCGAGCTGGACCAACAGCTGGACCGGATCATCCGCTTCGAGACCATGCTCTGCAACGAAGGGGCGTTGATCCTGAAATTCTGGCTGCACCTTTCCGAAGAACAGCAACGCAAGCGCTTGCGCAAACTGGAAAAGGACCCCAAGACCCGCTGGCGGGTCAAGGAGAGCGACTGGAAGAATTTCAAGAACTATGCCCGCTTTCGTACGGTTTCCGAACGGATGCTGCGCACGACCAGTACCCCCAAAGCGCCCTGGAACATTGTCGAAGGGGCCGACGAGCGCTACCGCTCCCTGACCATCGGCAGGGCGATCCTGGAGGCGTTGCGCCGGCGCCTGGATGCCCCTGCGGCGCCAGCGGCGGATGAGCCGCTGCCGCCTTTGCTGACTTCCATCGATGGCCTGCAGATTCTGCAGACTCTTGACATGACGAAGAAGATCGCCAAGAAACGCTACGATGAGGAGCTGGAAGCCCTGCAGGGTCGTTTGAACCTGCTGTCGCGGCACAAGAACTTCAATCGGCTGTCGGTGGTCACGGTGTTTGAGGGGAATGATGCCGCCGGCAAGGGGGGAAGCATCCGTCGGGTTACCCAGGCTCTCGACGCCCGCAGCTATCGGGTGATCCCGATCGCCGCGCCCACCGAGGAAGAACGCGCCCAGCCCTATCTGTGGCGGTTCTGGCGGCACCTGCCGCGACGGGGGCGGCTGGCGGTCTTTGACCGCTCCTGGTACGGTCGGGTGCTGGTGGAGCGGGTGGAGGAGTACTGCTCCCGTACGGACTGGATGCGGGCCTACGGCGAGATCAACGATTTCGAGGAGCAGCTGGTCAGGAATCACACCGTCGTCGTCAAGTTCTGGCTTGCCATCACCCCGGAGGAGCAGCTGCGGCGGTTCAAGGAGCGGGAAAAGATCGGCTTCAAGCGGTTCAAGATCACGGACGACGACTGGCGCAACCGGGAAAAGTGGAGCTTGTACGCCCAGGCGGTTTGCGACATGATCGACCGCACCAGCACCGAGATCGCCCCCTGGACGCTGGTGGAGGCCAACGACAAGAACTACGCACGAATCAAGGTGCTGAAAACCATCTGCGACCGCCTGGAACAGGCGTTGGACAGACTGTGATCCATTCCATCTCAGGAGCGGCTTCCCCATGAGTATTGCGCCGGCCATACTGACTGCACTCAACACGACGCAGGATCAACTGGTCAAAAAAATGATCGACGACGTGCGAACCATCTACAGCAGCATGCTGGGGATCGAGCTGATGCACCTGCCCCTGGAGGTGGACCCGGTGTCCCAGTTCCAGGACTGCGTTTCGGCCATGGTAGGGTTGGGCGGCACCTACAGCGGGCTGGTCAGCGTGCATGTGCCGACCGGCCTGGCCAAGACCTTTGCCGGAGCCATGCTGGGGATGGACGTGGAAGAGGTGGACCAGGATGTCTACGATGCCCTGGGAGAGATCGCCAACATGGTGGCGGGGAACTTCAAACAGCATATTTCCAAGGGGGGAGGCGACGTGCGTATCTCGACCCCCTCCGTCATCTCCGGCAAGGATTACATCGTGCAGTGCAAGCAGAACGACTCCATCAACCTGCTCTTCGATGTGGCGGAGGAGTGGTTCATGGTCAGTACCGTCCTTTCAGCCGATTAGCCTGACGTACCATCGCTCAAACAGGCGCAGCGCCATGAAGAACAGTTCCGGCAGCAGGTTGTGCCGCAGCTTCACGAAGGGTGCGCGGACGTAAAAGGGGATGGCGCCGGCCCGCAGTGCCGCAAGGCAGCCGGTGAGCAGCCGGTCGTCGACCATCAGGATTCCAGACAGGGGGACGCCGGCGAGTTCCCCTGTGGCGATAAGGCCATCGACATACGGCTTCTTCCTGACGCCGCTGATCAGCCGGACCCCGGGAAAACATCGCTCCAGCATCAGGCGGCGTTCCGGCGTGGGGCGGTTGGAAAGGATGAGCACCCGTTCCGGTCCCAGTCGGCGGCAACAGGCGGCAAGCCAGTCGGCAACGTCCGGCAGCACCTCCCCGGCGCCGTGGGGTGCCAGCACCCCATCGAAATCAAGGGCCAGCGCCTGGATATTCCGCTGTGCCAGCTCTTCCGGCCGCAGGCGCAGGACGCTCTGGTCAGGCGGCGTCGCCCTGAGCAGTGCCGCAAGGGGGCGGCGCATCCTGAACCCTTCGGATATGCCCAGCAGGATGTGGTGGATGGCTCACTCCTTGTTCAGCTGCTGGGCCCGCGAGACCAGGTAGTAGACGATGCCCAGGATCAGCAGGGTCAGCGCCAGAAAGGCCTGGGTACTCAGGTCGTCATGGCGCAGGGTGGAGATCAGGATCTCCCGTACCATGGCCACGATGATCACGCCGATAAAGACCAGGATGTTGAAACGCCCTCCCTTCAGGTTCTTGATCTCGTTTTCCAGCAGTTCGATCATCATCCAGAGGATCAGCATCGCCCCCAGGGCGGAGAGAATCCCTTTCTCCACATTACCGCTGAAAATAAGCGCAATGTCCTTGATGAACAGCCCCACCACCCCCACCGACAGGCCGGCCAGCGCCAGCACCAGGATCAGGTTCAGGCCGTAGGTGAACCGTTCGGACAGGTGGATCAGCTCCGATTCCAGCCGGCGGGAAACAAAGACCTTCTTCATTTCTTCGTCGCGGTAGGAGGAGGTCATCACCGACAGGTTCATGTCCAGGATGCGGTCCACCGATTCGCGGTAGGAGCGGCGCAGGTCGCGGTCCGGGAAGGTGTCGTGAATCAGGTGGTGCAGAAAGTGGCGGACCTGGTGCATGGCGGCGTTGACGAAGTTCACCGGCAGCTCCACCCGGACGTGGGCATGGCCGATCCGTTTGAGGTTTGCCAGATAGAGGTCGTCGTACTGCCCGGAGAACAGGGATATGAACCAGAGACGGTGAAAATGGTCCATTTTCTCCCGACTGGTTTGTCGTGTCAGGATGGCAGCGGTTTCCGGGTGCGTGATAATGAACTCGTAGAGATCGTCCACCAGCTGTTGCTGGTGCTGCTCGGCAAGTCCGCGCAGCTCCGCCAGGCGCCGGGCATCGTCACCGGTAAAGGAGTAGTGGCGTTTGAGTTCCTCCATGCTGCTGGCCATAGAACCTCCGTGCTTCACGTTCATGCGTTCGTCGGTTTCGGGTGACGGACGATTTCGAGGCGGTGGGAAACGGGCATGTCTACGGGCGGTAGCGCCAGGCCGCGGCGCAGCTTCCCTCGCTGGAAACCATGCAGGCCCCCACCGGTTGCTCCGGCGTGCAGGCGGTGCCGAACAGGGGGCAGTCCGTCGGTTCGATACGGCCGGTCAGCACCTCGCCGCAGCGGCAACCGGCCGGTTCCAGCGGTTCCGCCAGTTCTGCCGGCAGCATGCGGGCCGCATCGAAAGCGGCATACTCGTCACGGAAGGCCAGGCCGCTGGCGGGCAGGACGCCCAGCCCTCGCCAGAGGGCGTCACAGGGCGCGAAGACGTCCCGCAACAGTGCCTGTGCTTTCGGATTTCCCCCGCGGGTAACGGCACGGGCGTACTGGATCTCCACCCGGGCGGTACCGGCCAGGTGCTGGCGCAGCAGCCAGAGAATCCCCTGCATGATGTCGGCCGGTTCAAAGCCGGTGACCACGCAGGGGATGCGGTAGTTCTCCACCAGGTGGCGGTAGCCGTTGCCGCCGATGACGGTACTGACATGGGCCGGGCAGAGATAGCCCCTGATCTGCACCCGGGGGTCGGCGGAGAGGGCCGCCATGGGAGCGGGCATGGTCTTGTGGGAGGCCAGTACGAAATAGTTGGTCAGGCCGTGGCTACGCGCGGTGAGAACTGACGCCGCCACGGTGGGGGCGGTGGTCTCGAAGCCGATCCCCAGAAAAACGATCCGTCGTCCGGGGTGTTCCGCCGCCAGCCTGACCGCCTCCAGCGGCGAATAGACGATGCGCACGTCGGCACCCCTGGCTCGTTCCCGCAGGAGGGAGGAACGGGAGCCGGGCACCCGCAGCAGGTCGCCGAAGGTGGTGATGATGGTGCCGGGATCGGTAGCCAGGGCCAGGGCGTGGTCGATGTAGCCCACCGGCGTGACGCAGACCGGGCAGCCGGGGCCGGAGACCAGGCGCACCTGGGGGGGCAGCAGGCTTTTCAGGCCGAACCGGGCGATGGCCATGGTGTGGGTACCGCAGACCTCCATGAAACGTACCGGTTCGACCAGTGTCGATGCTTCGCGGGTGATGGCGCCGGCCAGCCCCTGCACCAGATCGTGGTCGCGGTACTCGTCCTGGTGTTTCATACCATATCCTCGGGGCTGAATACCTCCCGCATCATCCGCAGGGTCTCCTCCGCCTCCGCCGGATCGATCCGGGAGATGGCAAACCCGGCATGCACGATCACGTAGTCTCCCACTGCCACCGGCTCAGCCAGCATCAGCAGGCTGGCCTCCCGTCGGACACCGTCGATTTCGGCGACAGCCGTATCGCCCTCCACCGTTATAACCTGCATCGGTACACCAAGGCACATATCAGTTCGTCTCCTGTACGTTAGGGATGCCGCTTCGCCCCGTAGGCGGCGATCGCCGCCTGTCCCAGGGCAATGCCGCCGTCGTTGGGAGGTGCCAGGCGGTGCGTGAAAACCAGGAAGCCTGACGCGGCAAGGGCAGTATATACCAATTCCGTCAGAAGGCGATTCTGAAACACGCCGCCGGAGAGAACCACCCGCTCAGGGCCGCCGTCAGCGCGTATCCGGCGGCAGCCGGCAGCCACGGCCTCCGCCAGGCCGCGATGGAAGGCCAGTGCCAGACGGTCGCGACCGGCGTCGCCGTCCGGGCCGTCCGCCAGGGCGCGGATCGCCGGCGTCGGGTCCACCACAAACGCTCCGTTATCGCCCAGCGTCAACGGGCAGGGGAGCGGCTGCGATTCCGCAGCATTCTCGGCTGCCGCCTCCAGCGCCATGGCAGCCTGGCCGTCAAAGCGGTTGATGCTGCCGAACCCCAGCAGTGCCGCCACGGCATCGAAGAGTCGGCCGATGCTGGACGTATAGGGCGCATTCACGCCCCGCTCCAGCATCAGGCGCAGGGTGGTCAGCTCCGCCGCCGGCATCTGCCGCAGCAGCGGCAGGTCGCGCTCGAAGCAGGCGGGGCCGTAGCTTTCGAACAGCCAGGAGAGGGCCATGCGCCAGGGCTCATGGGCTGCGGCATCACCGCCCGGCAGGCGGGCCTGCCGCAGGTGCCCGGCCCGGCGTACCCCGCCGTAGCCACCCACCAGGAATTCGCCCCCCCAGACCGTGCCGTCATACCCCAGGCCGGTACCATCGAAGATCACGCCGGTCACCTCGCCATCAAGGCTGTTTTCGGCCATGCAGGAGGCCATGTGGGCATGATGATGCTGCACCCGGACGATCGGACGAGCCTGGGCCCGGCTGCCGGTGGCGGTGTTGGCTTCCTGCTCCAAACGGAGAGCGTTGTCTTCGGCCAAGCGGGTGGAGAGATAGTCCGGGTGCAGATCGCAGGCCAGGAGTGCCGGCCTGACCTCCAGCATGCGGCAGAGATGTTCCACGGTCTCCCGGCAGGCCTCGAAGGTGGCCTCGTTCTTCAGATCCCCGATATGCTGGCTCATGAAGGCGTCGGCACCTCTGGTCAGGCAGACGGTGTTCTTCAGCTCCGCGCCGAAGGCCAGGACCGGGGGGGCGCTGAAAGGAAGCCGTACCGGACGGGGAACGAATCCCCGGGAGCGACGGTAGAAGATCGGTGCTCCCCGGAAGACCCGCAGCACCGAATCGTCGGTGCGCACCTGGATCGGCCGGTCGTGGGTCAGCAGCGCGTCGGCAATATCGGCCAGCTTGTCCCGGACCTCCCGGTCTCCGGCGATCATCGGTTCGTCGGAACGGTTGGCACTGGTCATGACCAGTGCCGGCAGCGTGGTTGCCAGGTTGCTGAAGAGCAGGTGATGCACCGGCGTGTAGGCCAGCAGCAGTCCCACCCAGCGGCTGTCCGGTGCCACCAGCGGCGACAGCGGGGTATCGGGCCGACGCCGTACGATGACGACCGGTGCGTCCGGGCCGGCCAGCAGCCGTTCCTCCATATCGGACAGACGGGCTATCAGCCGGGCCGTGGCCAAGTCCGGCACCATAACGGCGAACGGTTTTTCGTCGCGCTGCTTGCGGCTGCGCAGCCGGGCCACGGCCCCATCGTTGCACGCATCCACTGCCAGATGGAATCCCCCCAGTCCTTTCACCGCGACGATCAACCCCTGTCGCAGAAGAGAACCGGCATGCTCCAGCGGGGCGGGATGGTCAGGAACAAGCGAGAGCCGGGGACCGCAGGCGGGGCAGGCGATCGGCTGGGCGTGGAAGCGCCGGTCGAGCGGATCGCGGTATTCCGCCTCACAGGCGGGACAGAGTGGAAAGGCGGCCATGGTGGTCAGGGGGCGGTCGTAGGGGATGGCGCTGATGATGGTCCAGCGGGGGCCGCAGTTGGTGCAGGTGATGAAGGGATGCCGGAAACGGCGGTCGGCCGGATCGAACAGTTCCCGCAGACAGTCGGCGCACAGGGCGGTGTCCGGCGCGATCTGCACCTCCGGCATGCCGCCGCTGCTGGGCAGGATCTCGAAGCCGGTTGCGCCCGTCACCGTCGGCAGCTCCCGCTGTTCGCAGCGGGTGACAACCGCCAGCGGCGGCAGCTCCGTCGTCAGGCGCTGTGCGAACCGTTCGACCGTGGCAGGCGCACCCTGCACTTCGATCTCCACCCCGGCCGGCGTGTTGCGGACCTGGCCGGACAGTGCCAGATCTGAAGCCAGACGAAAGACAAAGGGACGGAAGCCCACCCCCTGGACGATGCCGCTGATGGCAAAACGCCGGCGGATCATGGCGGCATGCCCGCTGCCACTGGCATCAGTAGGCGTAGAGCACTTCAATGTTGGCCTGGGCCTTCGCGGTGGCGGACCGCTCTCCCTGCAGCTCTATCCGGTACAGGTAGGGGAAGTGCTGGGGGGTGATGCCCGACTGTGCCTCGGCGACGCCGGCCCCTTCCAGTTGCAGGCCGCTGATGTCGGTATTGCCGATCAGGGTTTCGATGATCTTCGAATAGATGGTGTAGGGGCTGCCGCTGGCAGCCATCAGGTTGAAGGTCGCGTCGGGGCTCTGCTTCGGATCGGCGGTGTTGCTGCAGCCGGCCGGCCACTGGCTGGAGGGGAGGGTCAGCTTGCTCTGGATGCAGGAAGCGGTCGAGAGGAGTTGCAGGTTGACGGCGCTGAAGGTGCTGCCGGCCAGGGCTGCCAGATTTGAGTCCTGATAGTTCTTGAGCACATAGGGGAGGAGATCCTTGACGAACAGCTCGGAACCGCCGTAGCTGGCCTCAAGGGAGGTCCGGTACTTCTTGTAGGAGGCGGACACCGTGGTTCCCTGGACAATCATATACATGAGCGCCAGGATGATGGTCAGCGAGATCAGTGTCAGCATCAGCGAGGTGACCAGGGCGACCCCTTTGGTATTGTGCAGGCGTTTCATGGGTAACTCCGGCAGATTACTGGTTTGAAAGCAGGTTCTTCGGCCTGACGACGATCCGGTGCAGCTTCCAGCGGTAGTTGAGCTGGTTTGCCGCCAGCGTGAAACCGCCCGCTCTGGTCAGGCTGGCTTCGCCGTCGTCACTCATCGCCAGGGGGGAGGGGCTGCTGTAGCCGCTGTCCCGCCTGCCGTTCTGGGCCAGCACGTAGACCTTGACCATCTTCAGGTTGGAGCGGATGTTCGGCAACAAGGTCAAGGAGTTGTTGTTTGTCGTACCGAGAGCTGCCTGCACGTTTGCCGTGGTACCCTCGGCGATGCCGCTGTTGACCTGGGAGCCGTCGGCATTCGAGTAGGTATCAAGCATCCCGTCGTTGTTCATGTCCCAGCCCAACACCACCTGCATGTCCAGCACGCAGTCCAGAAGCGGCAGGTAGAGCAGCTTGCCGTCGGCGTGCTTCACGGTTGTTTTGTACAGGATACCGGTACCCGGTGCGCAGTAGGCGGGCAACTTGATGCTGCTGGTGGCGCCGGGCACTGCCACGAAGTAGTCGCTGCGATTAAAGGGAAAGCGCAGGTCGCCGGTATCAACGCCGTAGAGCGTGTAAATGCTCTGCGACGACGAGGAAAGATGTTCGAAAGCAACGTCACTGTAAGCGTAGTAGAAATCGTCGGTCGGATCGCGCATCAGGCTGCTGCGTAGCGGAGTGCCGAACTGCTTGCGGATCAGGACCGCCCTGTCGCCGGAATCGAAGTTTTCGGCATTCGAGGCCCATTTTTGAACGCTGGCCATGCTGGACGATATTCTGAGGAAGGTCCACTTCTGGGCTGTCTTGGTTCGTCCTACGGTGGTGCCCTTGATGGTCAGGTAATCGGAGCCGGCCATGACCGTGGTGGCGTCCAGGGTGGCGGCGGCAACGTTGTTGCCGAGCACCACCGGTCGGGGAACGTTGTCGGGGGCGTCGTTGTAGCTTGAGGCCGGCGCGTCGACGGCTTCGTTGGCATAAGCAGTGGGTTCGGTGAACAGCCCGTAACCGGCCTGTTGCAGGTCGTGGCGCAGCATCTCCAACCCCACGATCCCTTCGATGTTGCTCTCCTCGCTCCGAAAGAGCTTGCCTGCCTGCTTGAGGATGGTGTCGAAGGAGCTGGCCGTAATCATCAGCACCACCATGAAGACCGCCATGACCACAATCAGTTCCACCAGGGTGAACCCGCGTTGCTTTCGTAGCATAGCCCGAGCCCCGTTCATTGTTGTGCCTTGCTGACCACGCCGGCGGCATCATGGGTGTAGCGCGTCCCCTTGTGCCGCCAGATCACCTGAAAGCGGATTTCTTTGGAGTTCTCGTAGGTGATGCCAGAATGGGCTACCGAGAAATTCCGGAAGCCGTTCAGTATCTGCCGGGACTCCACCAGGTATTTGGGCGTTAAAGGGGGGTGTGTGGAAACGGCGTCAAATCCCTTGGCCAGTTCCCGGGCCATGTAGCTGTCGGCCACCTGTACCGCCTCGTTTCTGAGCTGGTTCTGCAGGTTGTGGTTCAGGGCCACATTGACCGTCTGCAGCAGACCCAAAAGCCCCACCATGGCGATGAGCACCGCCACCAGAAATTCCAGCAGGGTGAATCCCCGGCTATTGCAGAGCACAGGCATTGTTTTCCATCCTTCCCAGGTTGGTGCGGCCATAGTGGACCACGATGCAGTCCACCTGCGCCCTGATGTCACTCGGAGCGGTAATTTTGATGGTATCGAGGTCATTGGTGAACCCCCGGATATCGAACTCGAAAATCCGGTTAGCGATTGATGCTCCGCTTGCCTTGGTCAACGGGTAGGCGAGCGGCTTGGTGAAGAGGGCCGTGCCGCCGGTGCTCCGGTTTTCGTCGGCGGAGCTGAAGCGATAGAAGGTGTAACTTTGCGGCTGCAGCACCACCTTGTGCCGCTTCTTCATGAAGATCGAGTCGGTGCGGGCCTGGTTCAGATCGGCGAACAGCTCCCGCGTCTGGCGCTCGATCTGGCTCTTACGGCTCCAGGAGGTGAAGTTGAGCGTGACTAGCGTCAGCAGAATCCCGATGATACCGAGTACCACCACCAGTTCAAGCAGCGCGAATCCCCTGCCCTGTATGCCGTGACGTCGCATTGCCTACTTCTCCCTGATATGCAGATACTTCTTGACCGGCTTGGGGTTGGTGATCAGCGACAGCCCCTGGGCCGTGGGGGGAACCCCCTGGATCGGCGTGGCCAAACGTCGCCCCTGCAGCCGGAGGTTGCCGGGATTGCTGAATGCCGTGGCCAGCTTCACCTCGGCGAAGGCACCGGTGGACACCTGCATCAGCGCCGTTCCCTGCATGGTGCGGGCCGGCGGTACGCCGCCGGTGTTGTAGCGGAGCGCCCAGATCAACGTGTCCCCGCCGAACTTGCAGATGTCCGAGCTGGGTTTGAAGGTGGTGAAGAAGACGTTGCCGTTGGGCAGCGCCACCGGGTCGGTGATGACCCGTTCCGCCAGTGTTGCCGAATCGGCGGCGTCAAGGTTGATATACCATCCCGGTGCGGTTGCGGAAAGGGTGTCGGCAGGCGCCGTGGAGGCGTCGCCGCTCTGGTTGACGATGGTGCCGCTTACCGCGTCGGTGCAGGTGGGGGCGATATCGTTGTCCGTGCCGCCGGCCACGTTGGCCTGGGGGGTGTGGTCGGCCCGGTTGGCCGTCGAGTAGCAGGGCTCCTTGATGCCGTACAGCCGCTGCTGCACGGAGAGGGCCGGGTCATCGTTCTTGTAGAAGTAGCGGCCGGTGCCGAAATAGAGCCAAAGGGTCTTGTTGGGACGGTCCTGCAGCTTGGTGACGGTGGTGGTCACCGGGCCGATGTCGTTGATCACCGTGCTGACCGTCCACTGGGCCGGATCGGGGTTGTCCTTGGTAACCAGGCGCAGGATGCCCCCCTTGGTCCAGGTGTTCGGGGCAACGGCAGTGTTCTTGGCGGTGTAGCCGATATAGACGGCATCATCGCTGTAGTAACCGTTGTCGCCCGATTTGGAGCGGTCGGTGTCGATGACCGCCGAGGAGAGGGTACCGGCAAAGGCGTTGGCGATGCCGGTGTCGATGGTTCTGAGCAGCGTACCGGTTTTGAGGTCAAGGATGAACAGCTTCAGGTTCTGGTTCGAGGTTCCCAGAAACTGATGCTTGGTGGTATCGATGGGGCCGGTGGGGCCGGAGGCGAACACGGCGAACCATTTGCCGTTTCTGGCGTGGTCGGGGGTGACGCCGTCCGCCTTTTTCGTGCCCACCCGCACGATGGCCGGACCGGTGATAGCTGCCCCCAGGTAGTGGCCTGCAGCCGGATTGCCCTCGAACTCCCACAAATACTTCGGGTTGACCGGGTCCTTGACGTCCAGGGCGAAGTAGGAGGAAAGGCCATAGTTGGTAATGGGGGCCTTGATACAGGTGCCGGCACTGCCGGCGGTGCAGCCGTCGGCGGATGTCCGGCTGGCCCCGCCGTACCCCATGCCGCCGATCAGTATCGTTGACCAGGTGGAACCGTCGGCAAGTTTTTCACAGGTGCTGTAATCGGTGGCAACCGTGCATTTCGTGGTGTCCGCCGGGATCATGATGCTGGCGTCGACGATGGTGGGGGTCCGGTCCACCAGAAAGATGTGGTCGTAGTCGAGATTGGCGCAATACGTCGCGTCGCCTCCTCCCTTCTTGCAGGTGAGATAGCGCAGGTAGGGAAGTGCGTTTTTGGGGATGAAGGACCAGAGCTCCTTGCCCAGCTGATCGGCGGCGTTGGCCAGGTTGCCCGTTTCGTCGTTCATCTGCGCCTTGCTGTAGTGGTCCGTCCGTTCGTGCAGCACACCCAGCTTGAAGGCGTGGAGCATGCCGTCGTTGCCGCCCACCAGGGCCATGCCCCGGTTCTGATAGGTGGGAGTTTTGGAAAAGGCCAGGTAGCTCGCATCATTGTAACCGTTGGGCGGCGCCAGGTCATAGGTATTCAGCTTGACGTTGGAGACCAGCTTGGGGGTGGAGGAGACGATGTCCCCCAGCTTCCATTCCCGGGTGCAGCCGGCGGCATCGGTAAGGCCGCAGCCGCTGATGGTCACCTTGCGGTCCCGGAAACCGGCCTGGTCGGTACCGTGCACATAGCTGATCACCTTGGTGGTGGTGGCTTCGTCGCCGGTCTGCATGGCGGCCCAGACGCCGGGCCAGGTGTTGAAATAGCCGTCCACCTCCAGGTTGCTGAACTTCTGCGGCGTGGTACCGGCGGTGGAGCCGTACCCGGTAAAAATGGTGCGCGGGGCGGTGGTCAGGTTCCGTTCCCAGAGCAGGCGTCCCGCTTTCCAGAGGCTTTTGACGTCGTCGGGCGAGATGGTGTCCACCGGTGTGGCGGAGTCCGCCAGGCCGTCGCCATTAGCGTCGGAGAAACGTCGCACCAGGGTTTTGCTTTGGGCCGGATCAAAGTAGAACTGGGTGACGTAGTCCTGCTGCAGGTTCAGGACATTGTCCTGAACGGTGTCCTCGCGGATGGAGGTCTTGTTCAGGAAGGGGTCGATGTAGTACCAGAGGTTCTGCATTTCACCGATCCAGCCCACCTCGGTATTGTTGTCGAACTG
The DNA here is from genome assembly GCF_933509905.1 of Trichlorobacter ammonificans. Classification (GTDB taxonomy): domain Bacteria; phylum Desulfobacterota; class Desulfuromonadia; order Geobacterales; family Pseudopelobacteraceae; genus Trichlorobacter; species Trichlorobacter ammonificans. The sequence goes on from NZ_OW150024.1 coordinate 342,331, forward strand.
TTTCTTGGGATAGAAGACCGCCTGCAGCAGGTTGGCGCCGCTCCCCTCGCTGTTGTTGAGGATCGATGCCGCCGTGCCCGAGGCGACCCGGGCCAGGATTTCGTTCAAGGCCTTTTCCAGCTGGCTATCCAATTCCAGGGGGTTGCTGACCGGAAAATAGTTGTCCGGCAGGCCGTCGCCATCCTTGTCCCACTTTGCCGCCGTGTCCGGCACGCCGCTGCCGGTGTAGCCGCCCCACTTGGCGGCGTACCAGAGCGGATTTTTCAGATAGCCGGCCGCCGGGGTGGCCGAAACGCTGAAATCCTTGACGCTGGTCAGGGGCAGGCCGCTTATGGGGGAGGTGCTGCCCACATCCTTGTCCTTCACCACCAGGTAGGTGCCGTCAGCCGTGGTTCCGGAAATGACGTAGCCCAGGACCTGGTCGATGCTGCCGGCGGCGTAGTCCGAGTTGACCTTGACCTGCACGCCGTTGATGGTGCCGCCGCAGGAGCCGTGACCGGCGTCCGCCGCCGCCTGGGTGCAGATTTCGTAGGTGGCGATGGCGTCCATGTCGTGGTCCGCCCCCTGCTCCACGTCCTCGAAGTTGATCCGGAACTTGGCGTAGATGATGTCGTTGCTGGTGTCGTATTTCAGGTCATCGATGTAGAAATCCACCAGCGCATTGGTTGGGCAATAGGCGGTGGGCTGGCAACTGGAAAGGGTCAGGCCGTCGGCGCCGATGCTGGCGGTGCACTTGTCCCAGCAGTTCTCCTTGATGCTGTAGCTTCCACTGACCGATTTTCCCACCGGCACCACGTTGATGTACTTGCCGCCTGCCTTGATCTTGATGTCGGCAAAGGGAGAGGAGAGGGCGATGACGAAGGTGTTGACCGCCGGTTTGCCGGTCTTTTCCGTGAACTTGGACTTGCCGTAGTAGGCCACGGCTGCCGCGTAGTAGGAGCCCTTCTTGGTCGGCTCCTCGGGGCAGGTACCCCGCACCAGGGTAAGGTTGCCCACGCTTTTCGCGGAGCAGATGAAGTCGGTGCTGCCGTTGCTTTCGCCGATGAACCAGTTGTTGCCGTCGACCCCTTCGGTGGCGCTGATGGTTTCCAGCAACTGGTTGAGCAGTGATTTTCCGCCGCTCTGCACCCCCAGGCCCAGTTGCGGGGAGGCGGCATCTTCTGTGAAAAAGCTTCCGTCCGGTTTTGCGTACGAGCTGCCCGGAATCTGATCGGAATCGTAGCTGGTGTTGACGTCGGAGAGCACCAGCAGGAAGGGCTGGGCGCAACTGGGGAAGATGTCGTAGGGCTGGTACCAGGTGCTTCCCTTGTTGTAGCCCCAGGCCGGCTTGCTCAGGTTCACCCCGGAGTCAGCCGGCGTGGAATAGGTGAATTCCGCAGTCGGCGTCCCCTTGCCGGCAAAGTAGCGCAGCGATTCGTACATCATCTCGGCGATGGGGTTGCCCCACATCTTGCATTCGCCTTCATTGATGCCGCGCGTGGTGATCCAGCCGCAGTTGGAGTAGGAGCGGTTCGTGTAGCTGTAATCGATCAGCTTCATCCGGTCCATGCTGATGATCAGGTTGCCCTTGTCGCTCTCCGAGGTCTGCAGGCCGCCGTTGTTCATGTTCACTTCATCGGACACCGGCCCCGGATTCTTGCGCAGCACGCCGCCGGAGAGGTTCTTGGTGTAGGAGGTGGTCATGAAACCGAAGTACATGTCCGCCTTGTCGAAGCAGAGTCCCTCGCCGCTGCCGCAGTCGCTGTCGTTACCGCAGGGCTTGCCCATGGTCTTGGAGCAGACCTTGGTGACGCCGGTGCCGTCGGTCTTGTACTCACCGTACTTCTGGAACAGGCCGATGGGGCGATAGGTGGTGCCGTACAGCCGGCAGCGTTCGAACTTGTTGTCCTCCGACAGGGTGCCGACTCCCGATTTGCAGACCTCAACCTGCATGGTGTAGTCAGTGCGGTTGGTGACGGCGCTGGTGCCGTCGCTGAAGGTGTCGCCACAGACCGGTGACTCCTTGGAGGCCCATTCCCAGATCCGCTTGGTGGAGTTGGGGATAATCCGTACCAGGGTGGTGGCCTGGGGAGAGCTGGTCGGTTCGCCGCTGGCGAGGGTGGTGTTGCAGATCAGGTGACGGCCGGGGGCGGCGGCACCGGCATCGGCCTTGGGAACGCCGTTGGTGATGAAGTCCTCGCTTTTCAGGGTGCAGTCGTTGGTGCCGACCACGATGTTGGGGGCGCGGACATCGAGCGTGGGGCTGGTGGTTCTGTCGCCGAAGACGGTCCAGGAGGCAGCGCCGGGTTTCTTGAACCAGACCTTGACCCCGTCGCCGCCGTTGGATTCGAGGCCGCGGACGATCAGCCGGTACCAGGTCTTTTGCGCCAGGTTGATGGTGCCGCTGTGGGTCTGGCAGGAGCATTGGGCGTGACTGCCGTAGTAACTGATCTGGTCGGCGCCGCTCGTGGTCTGCACGATGTTGTTGTTGGCGATGTTGCGGACTTCCATCTCCACGCCGTCATCGCCGTCAATGGCGAACTGCCAGCCGCCGTTTTCACTGTTGCCGACGTAGAATTCCGCCACCACCACGGTGGCGCAGTCATCACAGTGGTCAGTGGCCGGATTGAGGGCAGCATCGTCGAAGTTGGTGACGAAGACCGGGTTAAAGCCGCTTTTGAACTGAGTCGTGTCGATGGACGCCATGATGTCGGCATGGTCGCTGCCGTAGCTGCCGCTGGAGGGGTAGCGCACAACCAGCATCTTGTCCTTGCCGGGTTGGTTGTTCCCCCCCCAGGAGATGGTCGCCGTGGTGCAGGGGGCGCCGGCGGTGGGGGCGGCGCTGCCCAGCAGGTTGATCGACTTGTCGGTGCAGGCGTAGCCGCTGTCGCAATCGGCGTTGGTCAGGCACTGGGTCTTGTAGGCGCCGGTGGTGCTGTTGTAGCAGAGCCTGCCGGTATACTCCTTGCCCCAGCTGTGGGCGTCCTGGGGAATGTAGGCCCGGTTGAGCACGTTCTTGGGGCTTTCCTGGGAGCGCTGGCCGCCGTACATCACCTTGCGCAGCACATCCATCCGCGACATGGTGATCCAGTTGAGCAGGTTGCCGCTGATCTGGCCGCTGCTGCAGAAACGGTCGGTATTCGTGGCCACCGGCGTGTAAAGGTCGTTGCTGCCGGAACCGCCGGAATGGGTATAGCATTTGTAGGGATTGAAGTAGCCGTAGTACTCGATGGAGTGATCGTAGGTCCTGTCGATCCTGCCGTCGCCGTCGAGGTCAACCCCGTCGTTGTAGGCTTCGTAGTACAGCTTGTGATCCCGGCCGATTTCGAACATTACCATCGGGGGAACCGGCTGGGAGATGAACGGTGGCCTGACGCAGTAGTCGTTCATGGTTGCCCCGTGGACGGACATGACGGGCAGCAGGCAGGCGGCACACCCCGCCGTGACGACTCCCAACAGCTTGAACAGAGCTCGCGCACTCATGACGTCACCTCTCCACCTCAATTTCATAGACCATCCTGCCCCGCGTTTTCAGATGTACCTTCTTGCCGGTGGAAACGTCGGAAAGCCGCCCTTTTCGTTGGTAGAAGGCACCGTTCGCTTCCCGTACGATCAGCACAACCGTCACCTCCGGCCGTAACTGGTAGGCCTCGTCTCCGATGGTGATCTGGTTGTTGCCGATGGAGGCGACAACGCCGCTCTGGTAGACGTGCCGGGTCGTGGCGGCGTTTGCCGGTGCGGCGTCCATGATCAGCAGGGAGGCCAGTGCAAGGATCACGATACGCATGGAGATGCTCCTGTACAGTGTCATGGGGTGGTGCTCGTTTCCGGCGGAACCGTCGGACGCAGCTGTCCTGCGTCGACGATTACTCCCTGCATCAGCAGTTTTTTTGCGTAGTCGACGTAGATGATCCCCTCCCTGCCGTCACGTTCAGCCACAACCTCGAACAGGCCGGCAACCGGTGAGTGCCGCACCGTCTTCACGGTCAGGTTCAACGGTTTGATCAGTGCGGCAGCCTCTTGGCTGCTCAGTGTGTGGCAGGTCGTACAGTCGTGGCCCGCCGGGACCCGCTGGGCTCCGGCGGGGGGAGGGGACGCAAGGGCGGCTGTTGCCACGACCAGCAGGGCCGGCAGGAAGAGGCGGAATCGGTCAGGGAGACTTCCGGGCATATGCATCAACTCCTGTGGTGTCCGGCGGCGCAGGCGTCATCCAGCTTGGGTGAGCCGCTGGGCGTGTTGTGTCTGCACGAGCTGGTCTGTTTTGTGTATGCACAGGATGTGCCGGAGGGATGGCGTGTTTAATGTGTTGATATTGTGTGGGTATTTCGGATTGCTGTGAATTGGTATGCAAAGTTTGCATACTTGTGCCCGGAAGGATCGGGCTGCACCGCAACTTTTGCGCTGTCGCTGGCCGCCCAGCGTGGGTACCTCAGGGCACGTAGACCCGGGGAACCCGCTTGCTGATGCCGCACAGGATTTCGTACGGGATGGTGCCGGCACGGCTGGCCAGCTCCTCCGCCAGGATGCTGTTCCCCTGGCGGTCCTCCCCCATCAGTACCACTTCGTCGCCGACGCTGACACCGGGGATGTCGGTCACATCCAGCATGATCCAGTCCATGCAGACCGTGCCGGTGACCGTTGCCCGCTCCCCCCGTACCAGTGCCTCACCCTTGTTGGTCAGTGCCCGCGGATAACCGTCGGCATAGCCCACCGGCACGCTGGCGACCAGCGTCCGGCGAGGGGCGGTGAAACGGCGACCGTAGCTGATGCTGGTGCCCGGCTCCACCCATTTCAGCATGGCGATTTTGCTTTTCAGGCGCATCACCGGCCGCAGGGAAAGGCGCCCCCGGAAGTCGTCGGAAGGCAGGGCGCCGTAGAGGGCGATGCCGGGTCGCACCAGGTTGCAGAAGGGATAATCCTTGAGCAGAGCACCGGCACTGTTGGCGATGTGCAGGTAGCGGGGAGAAAATTTCGCCCGCCGGATCTGCTGCACCACCCATTCGAACCGTTCCGCCTGGAGGCGGGTAAAGTACTGGCCCGATTCGTCCAGTTCGTCGGCAGAGGCGAAGTGCGACACCACCCCCTCGAGATAGAGGTTGGGCAGCAGTTTCAGCGAGTCCAGCAAGGCCGGCACCTGGTCGTAGGAAATACCCAGCCGTCCCATGCCGGTGTCCACCTTCAGGTGCACCAGCGCCTTGCGGTAGAGTCGGCCTGCGGCGGTGTCCAGGGCCCGGGCCTGTTCCAGAGAGAAGACCGTGGTGGAGATGTTGAAGCCGACGCACTTCTTTTCCTGGCCGGGGTAAATACCCCCCAGCAGCAGGATCGGTTTATCAATGCCGCTCTTGCGCAGCTGGATCGCCTCGGCCAGGAAGGCGACACCAAAGGCATCCACACCTTGGCGTTCCAGCTCCCGGCAGATTTCCAGAAAGCCGTGTCCGTAGGCGTCGGCCTTGACAACGGCCAGGATGGCGGCGCGGGCGGGAACCGATGCCCGGATGGTGGCGTAGTTTTCCCGCAGGGCGGCAAGACTGATCTCGGCAAAGGTGGGGCGGCTGTCAAACACGAGCTGACTCCTGAGCAGTCCGTAGTGGTTACGGAAACCTACCATGCCGGGGAAGGGCTGTAAAGCTGTTGACGGAAGCAGACGTTTCCAGTATGGTTCTCCCAGAGATGCAAGCCCTGGGGGAGCCGTTTCCGGCTGAGACAGCATGCTGCTGAACCCCTCGTACCTGAACCGGATAATGCCGGCGGAGGAAAGTGGCTGCGGCGCCCGAGGCGTCACCTTTTCACCGCCCTGCTTCCCTGCAGAGCGGTTTTTTGTTTTCAGCGGAGAACGCCTGATGTCAACGTCGCACCTGAGATTGGTGGTCAACACGGAACGACAGCCCGGCGGTACGGCCATCGCCGGGGTCTACCTGGTTACGGACCGGCACCCGAACCTGTTGCCCCGGGTGGAGCAGGCTCTTGCCGGTGGTGTTTCCGTGCTGCAGTACCGTCCCAAGGAGAAGCCACGGGAGGAGACGTTAGCGGAGGGGCGGGCGCTGAAAGAACTGTGCGCTGCCCGGAAGGTTCTCTTTATCGTCAACGATGATGCCGCTCTGGCACAGGAGCTTGATGCCGACGGTGTCCACCTGGGGCAGGAGGACGGCAGTCCGGTGGCCGCCCGGCAGCTCCTTGGGCCGGGCAAGCTGGTGGGAGTTTCCACCCACACCGTTGAGGAGGCACTGCGTGCCGAGGCCGACGGTGCCGACTATCTGGGGTTCGGTGCCATGTATCCCACCGGCAGCAAGGAGGTCACCCGGATGCCGGGCACCAGCGGTCTGGCCGCCGTGCGGGAGCGGGTACGACTGCCGATCGTGGCCATCGGCGGCATCACTCCGGCCAATGCCTGCCGGGTGATCGACGCCGGTGCCAACGCGGTGGCGGTAATCTCGGCGGTACTTTCCGCACCACGGCCCGACTATGCGGTGGCTGAGCTGCGCCTGTTGTTCAACAGGATTGCCCCCCTTCCCCGCGGCGGCGTGCTGACCGTGGCCGGCAGCGACTCCGGCGGTGGTGCCGGCATCCAGGCCGACCTCAAGACCATTACCCTGCTGGGCAGTTACGGCGCCAGCGTGCTGACCGCGCTCACCGCCCAGAATACGCGCGGCGTCAGTGCGGTACACGGCCTGCCTCCCAGCTTTGTCCGTGAGCAACTGGCGGCGGTGCTGTCCGACCTGCCCATTGATGTGATCAAAACCGGCATGCTGCACACGCCGGCCATCATTGAGCTGCTGGCCGAGTATCTCGCCGAACAGTCCCGGCTCTTTCCGCTGGTGGTGGACCCGGTGATGGTAGCAAAGGGCGGAGCGCATCTGTTGGAGCCGGATGCGGTACAGAGTTTCGTCCGGGAGCTGGTTCCCCGCTCCTACCTTTTGACCCCCAACCTGCCGGAAGCGGAACGGCTGCTTTCCCGGCGCATCCAGACCGAAGGGGAGATGGAGCAGGCCGCCCGCGACCTTCACGCCCTGGGGGCCGCCAACGTGCTGGTCAAGGGGGGACACTTGGCCGCCGGCGCGGCGGTGGATATTCTTTTCGACGGTACCAGCGTGCACCGTTTCAGTGCCGAACGGATTTTTACCAGCGCCACCCACGGCACCGGCTGCACCTTCGCATCGGCCATCGCCACCTTTCTGGCCCGCGGCGAACCCCTCGTCGAAGCGGTCCACCGGGCGAAGACATTCATCAGCCAGGCCATCCGCCTGGCCCGTCCCCTGGGCAAGGGACACGGGCCGGTAAATCACTATCTTGCAGCAAAGGAATCAGACCAATGACCCAACTGGAATACGCCCGCAAGGGGATCATCACCGAAAAAATGAAGACCGCAGCGGCTGCCGAAGGGGTTGACGCCGAGTTCATCCGGGCCGGTATCGCCAAGGGAACCGTCATCATCTGCCACAACGACAAGACTCACCAGCACGGCGTACCGCTGCCGGTGGGGGCCGGCCTGCGCACCAAGGTCAACGCCAACATCGGCACCTCCGCCGACGACACCGACATCACCAAGGAGCTGGAAAAGGCACGGGTGGCGGTGAAATACGGGGCCGACGCCATCATGGATCTTTCCACCGGCGGCCCGGTGGACGAGATCCGGCGGGCCATCGTGGCCGAAACCACGGCCTGCATCGGTTCGGTGCCGCTCTACCAGGCAGCCACCGACACGGTGCGGATTCACAAGAAGGCCATGGTGGAGATGACCGTTGACGACATCTTCAAGGGGATCATCAAGCATGCCGACGACGGGGTGGACTTCATCACCGTCCATTGCGGCGTCACCCGTTCCACGGTGGAGCGGATGAAGAACGAAGGGCGGATCATGGATGTGGTCTCCCGCGGCGGCGCCTTCACCATCGAGTGGATGCTGCACAACAACCGGGAAAATCCGCTGTTCGAGAACTTCGACCGCCTGCTGGAGATCGTGAAGGAGTACGACATCACCCTCTCCCTGGGGGATGGCTTCCGTCCCGGCTGCCTGGCCGACGCCACCGACCGGGCCCAGATTCATGAGCTGATCATCCTGGGGGAGTTGACCCAGCGGGCCTGGGATGCCGGGGTGCAGGTGATGATCGAAGGGCCGGGCCATGTGCCGCTGAACCAGATCCAGACCAATATCCAGCTGCAGAAGCGGCTCTGCCACGGTGCGCCGTTCTATGTACTGGGGCCGCTGGTCACCGACATCGCGCCGGGGTACGACCATATCACCTGCGCCATCGGCGGCGCCATTGCCGGAGCTGCCGGCGCCGACTTCCTCTGCTACGTCACTCCCTCCGAGCACCTGGCTTTGCCGGAGATCGAGGATGTGCGCGTCGGCGTGGTGGCGTCCCGCATCGCCGCCCATGCCGCCGACGTGGCCAAGGGGGTACCGGGGGCCATGGACAAGGATATCGCCATGGCCCGGGCACGGAAAAAGCTGGACTGGGACGGGCAGTTCGCCCAGGCCCTGGACCCGGACCGGGCGCGGGAGTACCGGGCCAATTCGCCGGTGTCCGACCACGGTGCCTGCACCATGTGCGGGGCGTTTTGCGCGTATAAGGTGATGGATGAAGCGCTGAAGAAGTAGAGAGAAGCACCATGGCATGCGGATAATGCGGATTAAGCGGATTTACGCAGATTTTTATCCCGTTGTATAGGCTTGAAATCCGCGGGAATCCGCAAAAAACAGATGTTATCCGCGTGCCATCGCCTTTGACGTTTCTTTTTTCATTACGCTTTGTCCTGCTGGGGAGTATCAGATATGGGTGACACCACTCGATTCGGCATCTCGATCGACAGCGACCTGCTGGAGAGTTTCGACCGCCTGCTGATCCGCAAGGGGTATCAGAACCGTTCCGAGGCGATCCGCGACCTGATCCGCGCCGCCATTGTGGAGGAAAAGCAGGAGAGCGGGGACGAGGAGATGGTGGGCACCGTCACCCTGGTTTACAACCATCACGTCCGCGACCTGTCCGACAAGCTGACCGAGCACCAGCATCAGCACCACCATCAGGTGGTGTCCGCCCTGCACGTTCACCTGGATGCCCACAACTGCCTGGAAGTTCTGATTCTGCGCGGCACCTCCGCAGCGATCACCCGTATCGCCGACGAACTGATCGGCGTCAAGGGGGTCAAGCATGGCAGGCTGTTCATGACCACGGCCAACGCCGAACATCACCACTGATTTCATTCCGCTTTCAGTGCGCGGCGTTCACTCCGCTCCGTGCGCCGCCCTCCCTGGTATCCGCCCGTCCCTATGACATACGAAACGAAAACGGCCGGTCCCGTGAGGGACCGGCCGTCCGGTTGAGCGAAGCCAGTGGGATTCTATTCGTTCCAGCCTTCGGGATGCACGTCGCCGATCTGCTCCCAGTGCTCGGGAGAGCGCCAGAGGGAGGAGAGAATCAGTTCCCGGGTATGCAGGAACTCCTTGGGCAGCCGGTCGTACATCTTGATAAACAGCTCTTCGTGGGAAAGGACTTCCTGCTGCCAGACGTCCCGGTCAACGGACATCAGTTCGTTGTACTTCTCGCGGTTCATCTCCAGCCCTTCCCAGTCCATGTCCTCGAACCGGGGCATCCACCCCAGGGGGGATTCGACGGAACCGGCCTTGCCCTGCACCCGCTCCACGATCCACTTGAGCACCCGCATGTTCTCGCCATAACCGGGCCAGATGAACTTTCCGTTGGCATCCTTGCGGAACCAGTTGACGCTGAAAATCCGGGGCGGCTTTGGGATACTGCGGCCGAACTGCAGCCAGTGGGCAAAATAGTCGGCCATGTGATAGCCGCAGAAGGGAAGCATGGCAAAGGGGTCGCGGCGGACGTTGCCGGTGGCTCCCACGGCGGCGGCAGTGGTTTCCGATCCCAGGGTGGCGGCCAGGTAGACGCCGTAGTTCCAGTTGAAGGCCTGGTAGACCAGAGGAACGGTATCCTTGCGACGGCCGCCGAAGATGAAGGCGCTCATCGGTACCCCCCGGGGATTCTCCCACTCGGGATCAATGCAGGGGCACTGGGATGCCGGAGAGGTGAAGCGGGCGTTGGGATGGGCGGCCGGCCGGCCGCAGCCCGGCGTCCACTCGTTCCCCTGCCAGTCGATCAGTTTTGCCGGCGGTTCCTTGGTCATCCCCTCCCACCAGACGTCACCGTCTTCGGTGAGGGCAACGTTGGTGAAGATGGAGTTCTTCTCGCAGGAAGTCATGGCGTTGGGGTTGGTGTCGTAGTTGGTGCCCGGCGCCACGCCGAAGTAGCCGTACTCGGGGTTGATGGCGTAGATCTGTCCGTCCGGCCCCGGCTTGATCCAGGCGATGTCGTCGCCGATGGTGGTTACTTTCCAGCCCTTTTCCTGGAAAGGCTTGGGCGGAATCAGCATGGCAAAGTTGGTCTTGCCGCAGGCGCTGGGGAAGGCGGCGCCAACATAGGTCTTCTCGCCGGTGGGAGCTTCAACCCCCAGGATCAGCATGTGCTCGGCCAGCCAGCCCTCGTCCTTGCCCTGCTTTGAGGCGATGCGCAGGGCCAGGCACTTCTTGCCCAGCAGGGCGTTGCCGCCGTAGCCGCTGCCGAAGGACCAGATGGCACGCTCTTCGGGGAAATGGACGATGTACTTTTCCTTGTTGCAGGGCCAGGGGACGTCCTGCTGACCCGGCTCAAGGGGAGCACCTACCGAGTGCAGGCAGGGTACAAACTCGCCGTTGCCCAGCACTTCCAGGACTTTCTTGCCCATGCGGGTCATGATCCGCATGTTGACCACCACGTAGGGGGAATCGGTGATCTCGATGCCGATCTTGGCGATGGGGGAGCCCAGCGGCCCCATGCTGAAGGGAATCACGTACATGGTGCGCCCCTTCATGCAGCCCTTGAACAGGCCTTTAAGGGTTTCCTTCATCTCCTTGGGGTTCACCCAGTTGTTGGTGGGGCCGGCGTCCTGCTTGGAGGTGCTGCAGATGAAGGTGCGGTCTTCCACGCGGGCGACGTCGATCGGGTCCGACCAGGCGAGGTAGCTGTTCGGGCGCTTTTCAGGATTCAGCTTTTTGAAGGTGCCGCTTTGTACCAGCAGCTCGCACATCCGGTCATATTCCTCCTGAGAACCGTCGCACCAGTAGACATTGCTCGGTTCACACAGTGCAACAGTCTCTTCGACCCATTTCAACAATTCCCTGTTCTGCGTCATCTGCGCTGCCATAAATCCCCCTTGCACATAAATAATAAAGCGTCCGACCGGCCAGGTATCGACCGGTCATTGACCATATTTCAGGAGATAGAACACGGTTGCGTATCAACTGCTGCCGGTTGCTCTCCCGCTGCAGAATTTAGCGCTACTTAATAGCACATCGGCCATGAAAACGAAAGGGAATAGCGACTGAAAGCCGTTTTTGTCCTAAAAGCCGGGAGAAGGGGAGCTGGTTTTTAGGCATAATAAACAATCGGTTGATTAAACCAGGGGGAGCGGGACTCAGCAGGTAAAGCCGGTTCCCACCTGGGCGGGAAGCACGGCGCCGGGGAAACGCTGTTGCAGCCGGAGCAGCGCCTTCAGGCCGGTGCAGTGGGCCGGGTACCAGCGTTGTACCCTGAAGAGGCTGCATTCAGTCAGCGTTGCCTCCAGATGCTGCTCACTGCAGAACCCCAGGTGCGTCCCCCCGACCACGGCAACGATCCGGTCATCGTCGGTCAGCTCGACGGCCCGGCGCAGGGTGGCGGAGAGACCGGCGTGACAGCAGCCCAGGATCACGACCGTTCCCGCCGGGGTGCGCAGCAGCAACGACTGGTCATCGCTGAACGGGTCCGGCACGGTTCCCGCCGGGTCGGCGGAGAGTCCGGCGTCGGCGGGGGCAGCGTTATTCCGGGGGATCTGCCCGGTCAGGAAGATGCCGGGAGCGATCTCGCGGAAACGGTCGGACAGGTTGAAGCAGGCCCCATGACCCTCCAGGTGATCCCGCGGGTACGGCATGCCGATGGCGAGGGCCTCCTTCCGGTCGTTGACCCGATAGCGGGGCGCGAAGACGTCCGGGTGGGCGAACACCTGCTTCGGACCGCAATTCCTGAGTAGCGGCAGCAGGCCGCCGCTGTGGTCGTAGTGGCCGTGGGAGAGGGCCACTCGTTCGACCCGGTGCAGGTTTTTGTTCATTCTCTGAGCGTTGTGCAGCAGGGTCAGTCCCTGGCCGGTATCGAAAAGCAACCCGCCGCTCTCCCACTCGATCAGGGCGCTGAAACCGTGCTCCCCCAGGGTGCCGGAGACCGGTCCCACCGAGTTTTCGCAGAGGATGGTGATACGGTAGTTCATGGTTCGTCCCTATTTCGGGCAGCAAGAACTGCCGGGAAAACGGGGCACCCCCAGCTTCTCCAGGATGGTGAAGAGGGGACAGAACTGGGTGAAGCCGGACTGGAACAGGTTCAAGCCAACGAAGCCGGTGAACCAGAGCCAGTTCTGGCTGTGCATATGGGCCAGCAGCAACGAAAGCAGCACGAAGCTGCCGGCAACGATCCGGACGATACGCTCGATGTAGAACGGTTCTCTCATCTCATCTTCTCCTTGGTGAAATGGTCACGGTGTTTCGGGTGCTGCGGGTTGATGCCGCTCTTTCCAGTTCTCCACCAGGTAGTACAGGATCGGCACGGTCATGCGCGACAACAGGGTCGAGGCGATTTCGCCGCACATCAGGGCAATGGCCAGCCCCTGGAAGATCGGGTCGAAGACGATGACGAAGCTGCCCACCACCACGGCGGCGCCGGTGAGCAGCATCGGCCGGAAGCGGACCGCCCCGGCCTCGATGATGGCCCGGTCAAGCGGCATTCCCTCCCGGCGCTTCATTTCCGCGAAATCGATCAGGATGATGGAGTTGCGCACGATGATGCCGGCCAGGGCAATGAAGCCGATCATGGAGGTGGCGGTGAAAAAGGCGCCGAACACGGCATGGCCCGGCAGGATGCCGATCAGGGTCAGCGGAATCGGTGCCATGATGACCAGCGGGGTGGTGAAGTCCTTGAACCAGGCCACCACCAGGATGTAGATCAGCACCATCACGGCGGCAAAGGCGATCCCCAGGTCCCGGAACACCTCGTAGGTGATGTGCCATTCTCCGTCCCATTTCATGCCGACCCGTTCCTCCGACCAGGGCTGACGGGAGGCCAGGATTTCGATCCCGCCGCCGTCCGGGGTGGGCAGGGCGGCGATCTGCTGCTGCATGGCGAGGATGGCGTAGACCGGCGCCTCGATCCGGCCGGCCACGTCGCCGGTGACGTAGATCACGTTCTTCAGGTTCTTGCGGTAGAGGGTCTTCTCCTCGCTGCCGTGCAGGGTGCGTACCAGTTGGGACAGGGGGACGCCGCCGTTTTGCCCCGGCAGGTGCAGGGCCGCCAGGTCATGCACGGAACTGCGTCTCTCCACCGGCAGGCGCAGGGTGACGGCAACCGGCTCCTTTTCCCCCGGCAGGTGGACGATCCCCGCCTGTTCGCCGGCCAGGGCGATGCGGAGTGCCGTGGCCACCTCCGCCGTGCTGATGCCGGCCAGGGCCGCCTTCTCCCGGTCAACGGCAAAGGTCACCTTGGGCTGGTCGGATTCACGGTACCAGTCCACGTCCACCACGCCGTCGGTCTGTTGAAAAATCTGCCGCACCCGGTCGGCGGTCGCCACGCGCACTCCGTCGTCGGGGCCGTAAATCTCCGCCACCAGGGTGGCCAGCACCGGCGGGCCCGGAGGGATCTCCGCCACCTTGACCCGGGCACCATGGCGGTCGGCCACCGCCTTCAGCAGCGGCCTGATCCGGGTGGCGATCTCGTGGGACTGGGCCGAGCGTTCCCCCTTGTGGCGCAGGTTCACCTGGATGTCGGCCAGGTGCGGCCCCCGGCGCAGGAAGTAGTGGCGCACCAGGCCGTTGAAGTTGAACGGCGCGGCGGTGCCGATGTAGAGCTGGTAGTTGGTTACCTCCGGCACGCTGCGCAGCAGTTCCCCCATCTCCCGGCCGATCCGGGCGGTCTGCTCCAGCGGGGTCCCCTCGGGGGCGTCGATAATGACCTGCAGCTCGTTCTTGTTGTCGAAGGGGAGCATCTTCACCGTCACTGCCCCGAAATAGAGCAGGGAGCAGGAGAGCACCAGCAAAAGTGCCACCAGCCCGAGAAAGACGCCGCGCAGCCGGACATCGTGCAGCAATCTGCCCATCCAGGTGCGGTAAAAGACGGTGAGCCGCGACTCCTCCCCCTCGGCGTTGTGGTGGACCCCCTTCATCAGGCGGTAGGCGAAATAGGGGGTCACGGTGAAGGCGATGACCATGGAGAGCAGCATGGCCATGCTGGCTCCCACCGGAATGGGACGCATGTAGGGCCCCATCAGGCCGCTGACGAACCCCATCGGCAGGATGGAGGCGATGACGGCGAAGGTTGCCAGTACCGTGGGATTGCCGATTTCGTCCACCGCCCGAATCGCCGCCTCCAACGGCTCCATCACCGTGGTGGTGAAGTAGCGGTGGACGTTTTCCACCACCACGATGGCGTCGTCCACCAGGATGCCGATGGAGAAGATGAGCGCGAACAGGGTGATCCGGTTCAGGGTGTAGCCGATCAGGTAGAAGATCAGCATGGTCAGGGCCAGGGTGACCGGAATGGCCACGGCCGCCACGGCGCCGGCCCGCCAGCCCATGAACAGGGCGATCAGGATGGTGACCGAGATGGCGGCCAGAAACATGTGGAAGAGCAGCTCGTTGTTTTTCTCGCCGGCGGTTTCGCCGTAGTTGCGGGTGACCGTGACCTGGATGTCGGCGGGGAGCAGCCGCCCCTTCAGGAACTCCACCTTCCTGAGCAGTTCGTCGGCAACCAGGGTGGCGTTGGCCCCCTTGCGCTTGGCCAGGGCGATGGTGACGGCGGGATATTCCTCCCGGGCTATTCCCATGAAGACATAGGTGTCCGGCTCGCCGGTTGTGTCATCGATCCGGGCCACGTCGCTCAGATAGACCGGTTTGCCGTTGCGGGCCGCCACCACGGTTCGTCCCACGGCGTCGGCGCTTGTCAGGAACGCGCCGGCATCCACCAGTACCTCCCGGTTTCGCGTGGTAGAGCTGCCGGCCGGCAGGGAAGCGTTGCCGCCGCGCAGGGCGCCCGCCACCTGCTGGGGTGAAAGCGCGTAGCCGGCAAGACGCAGCGGGTCAAGCTGCACCCGCACCTGGCGGGTCACCCCGCCGGTCAGTTCCACCTTGGCGACATTCTCGGTTTTCTGAAGCTCATCAGCCAGTTCGCGGGCCACCCGGCGCAGCATGCCGTGGTCGTAGCGCGCCGACCAGAGGGTCAGGGTCAGGATCGGCACGTCGTCGATGGAGGTGGCCTGCACCAGGGGTTCTCCGGCCCCGGGGGGAAGCAGGGGCCGGCTGCTCATCACCTTGTTGTACAGCTTGACCAGCGATTCCTCCATGTTCTCGCCCACCTTGAAGCGGACCGTGATCAGTCCCATGCCGGGACGACTCATGGAGTAGAGATATTCAACGCCGCTGATCTCCCAGAGGACCGCCTCAAACGGTTTCACCACCCGTTCCTGGACCTCCAGCGGCGAGGAGCCGGGCAGGGGGAGGTAGAGGTCGATCATCGGCACGCTGATCTGGGGTTCTTCCTCGCGGGGGGTCATCTTCACGGCGAAGAGTCCCAGCAACAGGGAGGCCACCACCAGGAGCGGCGTCAATTTCGAGGAGATGAAGGCGCGGGCGATCCTGCCCGCCGGACCCAGGGTCATGACCTGTCCCCTTACTTGCCGTAGCCGCCGGTCTGGACCTGTGTCAGGATGCCGTTGCGGAAAACGAGGATGTGGACCAGCCGGTCCGGGCCCTCATTGTAGGTCCACTCTTCCACAGTCATCAGAATGGTGGCGCCCCGGCGTCCCGCCTCGCTCTCCATGCGGCTGACCTTTGCTGTGGGCGGATCGCATTTGATGGCGACGATGGACTGCGTGTCCCCGGTGGAGACGATGGCGCCGTTGGGACAGCGGAAATTGTCGGCAGCGGCGACGCCGGCAGTGCACAGGGACAGGACAGCGGCACACAGTACGGTTTTGATCATGGGGTACCTCCTGATGATGGGATGAAGCGGCCACCTTCCACGACCTTTGCAAGGCCGGTGGCGACAATCCGCTCACCCGTGGCGAGACCGGCAAGAATTTCGATACGGTCATTCCGGATACGTCCGGTTTTCACCAGGCGCATCCGCAGCAGGTCATCCTTCTCCACCACCCAGACCCCCGTCAGGGAACCGCGCTCGAAAACCGCCGTGCGGGGAAGGCTGATGATCGGCGTGGTCGTGGACAGGACCACGCTGCCGCGGCCAAACATGCCGCTTCTCACAGCGTCGTGTCGCAGGGGGACCCGGGCGAGCACCGTGCGGCTGGCCGGATCGCCGGCCGGCACGATCTCGCTGATGCGTCCTTCGGCGGTTGTGCCGAGGGCGTCGAAGGCCATGGTGACCCTGCTGCCGACACGGATGCTCCGGGACTGGGATTCGGGGATGGCCAGCTCCAGCCGGTAGGCGGCCTCGTCGTCAATGACCAGCAGCGGCTGCCCCGGGAACACCGTGGCGCCGAGGGAAACCTGGCGGGCGGTGACAATCCCGCTGATCGGGGCGACGAGCCGGCGGTAGTCGGCCACGGCACCGGCGGCTGCCGCCTGTTCGCGGCTCTGGCGCAGGCGGGCTTCGGCCCGGGCAACGGCCTGGTGAGCCAGTTCACGTTCGGTCTGGCGGGTTTCAAACTCCTGGCGGGTCAGGGCCTGCTCCTCATACAGCTTCGTAAACCGTTCGAAGGTGGCATCGGCCAGGGTCCGGCGCGCACGGGCTTCGTCCAGGGCGCGCTGGGCTTCATCCAGGGCGGCGACGGCGCCGACGGCCTGGGCCGCCTGTTCGCGGGATTCAAGCATGCCCAGCAGTTGACCGGCGCGCACCCGGTCTCCCTCGCTGACGGAGAGCATGCTCACCGTGCCGGGGATACGGGCCGAAACCTGGGCACTGGTGCGGGATCTGACCGTGCCGCTCACCTCCAGACTGTCCGCTTCTTCCACCTGTCGCACTGTCTCCAGGGAGAGCCCCCGGATGGCGGGCGGCTGCGGCGCTGCAGATCGCTGCTCCGTGCTGCAGCCGGCCAGTGCCAGCAGGACAGCAGCGACACACAGCGGGTATCCGGCATGACGACGCATCACAGCACCTCCTTCAGGAAGAGTCCGGCGACATGGTAGAGACGGCCGGTGGCCAGATGCAGTTCCGCCTCGCTCTCCACAACCGCCGCCCGTGCCTGGTCGAGGACGTTCTGGGCATCCAGCACCTCGACCATGGTGGCCAGGGCGTTGTCGAACCGTTTCGCCAGCAGCCGCACGGTCTCGGCCGCAGCGCTGACGGCGGAACGGGCGACCTCGACGCGTTGTTGCGCCTCGATCCGACGCAGCCAGGCTTCGTGCACCTGGTAGCCCACCTCGTTCTCCTGGCCGACCAGCAGCTCCGTTGCCGCCGCCCGCTCCGCACGGGCCTGGCCGACCCCGTGGATGGTACGCAGGCCGTCGAACAGGTTCCAGCGCAGCGAAACTCCCGCCATCCAGGCATCCTGGTCCCTACCGAAGGGAGTGGCGGTATCGTGCATCTGCCAGGAGCCGAAGGCGCTGACGGTAGGCAGGAATCCGCTCCGTGCCCGGCGCAGGGCCGCCTCGGCCCGTTCCCGCTCCCGTTCGGCCGATTGCAGGTCCGGCCGCATCTGCCGCGCCGTTGTCAGCAGGTTGGCCAGTGATCGGTCGGGTTGCCGCAGGCGGGCCGTTTCCGCGGTGTCAACCTCATCGCCGGGGCTGCCGCCGGTTGCCAGGGCAAGCTGCATGCGGGCCAGCACCAGGGCGTGATCAGCCGAAATCCGGCGTTGTTCCAGGGCAGCCAAGTGGGTCGCGGCGCGCAGTTCGTCCGAAGCCAGCCCCAGACCGGCGGCAATCCTGACCGCCGCCTGGCGCCGTCGTTCCCGCGCCTCGGTCAGGGCTGTTTCCAGTGCGGCACGGTGGGACTTGGCCTTGTGTACCTCCAGGTAGAGCCGGAAGATAGTGAAGGCGACCTGCTGACGGGTCTGTTCCGTCAGCGCTTCCCGGCTCTGCGCCTCCTCACGTGCCATGGCTGCGGTACCCGGAGCGGACGGCGTCAGCAGCGGCTGCTCCAGGGTCAGTGCGGTCCGGAAATCGCTGACCGGCGCCGGGTTGTTCAGACGCGCGACATCGAAATCCCGGTTTTGAAAGCGGCCCTGGTTCAGCTTCATCATGAAGGTGGCCACCGGCAGGTTCGAACGCGACCAGGTTTCCTCCAGATGCACCGTCGGCAGGTAGTGCCGCCCGGCCGCCGTTGCCGCAATCCGGGCTGCCGCTGCCTGGTGACCGGAGGCGATGACCCGGTTGTTGCGCTCCAGGCCGCGGACAATCGCCTCGTGCAGCGTCAGGGCCTGCAGTTCGCCCGCGTCTGCCGGCGTGCAGGCGAGCGGCAGCAGTGCCGCGAGTATGATCAGGATGTGTGCCATCTATCTTACTCCGGTAAATATATTAAATTTTATATATAGGAAAAAATATACTTGTCAAGGGGGCGGGGAAAAAAACACCGGTGTCGGAACTGGTCCGACACCGGTGAGGGGTGAAGCGAAGCGGTATGGCGAAGACTTACTTGACGATAACGAATTCGGCGCGGCGGTTTTTGGACCAGGCGGCTTCGTCATGACCCTGAACGGCGGGCTTCTCCTTGCCGTAGCTGATGGTGGAGATCCGGTCGGCGGCAACGCCCAGCTTGATCAGGTGGCTGGCGGCGGACTTGGCGCGGCGGTCGCCCAGGGCCAGGTTGTACTCGTCGGTACCGCGCTCGTCGCAGTGACCTTCGATCTTGATCTTGGCACTGGCGTCCTTCTTCAGCAGGGCTTCTGCGTTCTTGGCGAGAACATCAAGGGTGTCCTTGCGCAGATCCGACTTGTCGAAGTCGAAGTAGACGGTTTCAAGGGAGATCGCCTCGGAAGCCTTGGCTCCCGTGCCTTCTTCCATCTTCGGCTCCGCTTTGGGCGGCTCCGGCTTGGGCGGCTCCGGTTGCGGTACCGGCTGCGGCGCCGGCTGGGGAGCAACCGTCTGCTGTTGAACAACCGGTTCGTCTTTCTTGACGACTTCATCCTTGGCACAACCCGCGGCCATCAGGGCCACCACACCAAGAGCTACAACCATTCCTCTGAATCCGTTGCGCATTGCTGCCTCCTTTTGTGTGCAGTTCATTCTACGGCTTGCAAGAGCCCGAATAGGCAAAATGTGGATGGATTATACACCCCCGGCGATCTTTTGCAACCGATTCCGAAAAAATCATCGCGGTCGCGGTGTCCAGACCGGATGGGTATTGCTGCCGCCAGTGGTGCTGACCCTGGTCTGGCCGCTGCCGTCGGCGCGCATGACATAGATCGCTTCGTTCCCGCCGCGACGGGAACTGAAGACGATCAGGCGACCGTCGGGGGACCAGCGGGGGCGTTCGTTGTTTCCTTCCGTGGTCAACTGGACATGGTCGTTGCCGTCGGCGGTGGCGACAAAAATCTGATAACCGCCGGCGGAGCGGGTATAGGCGATCTTCGTGCCGTCCGGCGACCAGGCCGGGTTGACACTGTAGCTGCCGTTGGGGGAGATGCGCTGCAGGTTGCCGCCGTCGGCGTCCATGACATAGATTTGCGGCTTGCCCAGGCGGTCGGAGACAAAGGCGATTCTGGTGCCGTCCGGCGACCAGGCCGGCGAGACGTTGGCGGCATGGGTGACGGTCAGGCGCTGCGGGGCGGAGCCGTCGCGGTTGATGGTATAGATCTCGGTATTGCCATCCTTGGAGAGTCCCAGGGCGATCTTCGTGCCGTCCGGTGACCAGGCACCGGTGATGTTCAGGCCGGGGCGGGTGGAAACCGGCACCTCCACGGTACTGGCGAAGGCGCGTTTGTACAGGTCGGGATTACCCCGCTTGTAGGAGGTGAAGATGATTTCGCGACCATCCGGCGCCACATCGGGAGAGAGGGTGATGGAGCGGTTGCGGGTCAACTGCTGGGGGTTGCGGCCGTCCCAGTCCATCAGCCAGATTTCCTTGCTGCCACTCTGGCTGGAGACGTAGACGACCCGGGAGCTGAAGGGACCGGCGGTACCGGTAAGGGTCAACAGGATTTCATCGCTAAAGGCGTGGGTGAAGCGGCGCAGATCCTTTTCCTTGCCCAGGTAGCGCTTGACGGCCAGCTGCTTCTTGCCGACCACATCGAAAAGGCGGAATTCAAGGGTCAACTCGTCGCCACGCAGCTCGTACTCTCCCAGCACCAGCAGATCGAAGCCCGCCGAAAGCCAGGGGATGAAGTCGATGCGGGAGAGGGCCAGTCCCCCTTCCTGGGGGGCGGCACTGCGCCGTTCCGTGGCGACCAGGCCGGACATGGTCAGGTCGAACCCGATCACCTCGGCTGCTTCGTCGGCCAATTCGTGACGGATGGTTGAGCCTGCCGGTTGCGGGGGAACCACGGCCATTTTCAACTGACGGTTGCCGGATGCCGTTACTTCAACGGGGGGGGCGGCGTCGGGTACGGATACCATGCACCAGCAGATCGCCAACACCCCGAACAGACGGATACACCATTTCATTGCTGCACAACTCCTTCCGGTCTGAACACAAACACCCCCTCGTACTGGCTGCGACCCGGGGGAGGGCCGAAAGACGGCTCGGCCAGACTGATGGCCCGGCGGACCGAAAGCTCGAACATCTTGTCGTTGCTGCTCTTTTCAAACCGCGAACGGAGCAGTTTGCCGGTGCCGTCGATGGTGAGCCGCACCGCCACGAATGGCGCCGTGCTCTGGTAGCTGATGGTTTCCCGGAAAGCGTCCTTGAGGCGGGAGTGCAGGTAGGCGGTATAATCGCTGCCCGCTTCGGTACCGGTCCCCTTGGGCATGCCGCTGCGGCCCCCTGCAGCCACCTTTGCCCGCAGTTCCTCCAGTCGTTGGGCCTGCCGGCGGGAGTCGGCGATGCTCTGCAGCTTCGCCAGCCGCTGGTCGAAGGTGCCCACGTCGGCCCGCGCTGCTGCCTGACGTTGTGCCGGTACACGGGGGGCGGGTGGCGTGGGTGTGGGTGTGGCGATGGCGGCCGGTTCGGGCGGTGGCGGGGCCACCTCCTCGCTGCTGGCGCTCTGCAGGGGGCTGCCGGCACGGGGATCGGCCACCGGCAGGTTGACCACATCAACGTAATACGTGGTCTGGACCGGCCCCGGGTCCGCAGTCACCTGCTGCCACCAGATCAGGGCGGTGAACAGGACGGCGTGCAAGAGCAGCGACAGCGTCATGCTGACGGCAAAGCGGGAGTCTCTGGCGGGATGTACGCGCTGCATGGCCTACTGGTGGGGAGGCTCCGTCACCATCCCCAGGCGCTCGATACCGGCCCCCTTGATGTCGGCCATGGCCCGCACCACCTCACCGTACGGCACACCGGCATCGGCCTTCAGAAAGACCTCTTTCTTGGCGCGGGTGGCGAACAGTTCGGCCAGCTTGCGCCGCAGGTCGCCGGCCGGCACCTCGTCCTTGTTGATGAAGGTTCGTCCCGTCCTGTCGACGCTGACGATTACCGTATCCTCCTGGGCACTCATCCCCTTGGTATCCGCCTTGGGCAGGTTCACCTGCACCCCCTGCTGCATCATCGGCGCCGTGACCATGAAGATCACCAGCAGCACCAGCATGACGTCCACCAGCGGGGTGACGTTGATCTGCGCCATCATGCCCCGTTCGTCGTCGTTACCGCCCATTGCCATGGCTCCCTCCTACTTCCCGGCGATATTGCGCTGGACGATGTTGAGAAACTCGGTGGAAAAACTGTCCATCTCCTTTACCAGCACCCGGATCTTGTGCTGGAAGTGGTTGTAGGCCATGACCGCCGGGATGGCGGCCACCAGGCCGATGGCGGTGGCGATCAGCGCCTCGGCGATGCCGGGGGCCACCACGGCCAGGGAGGCGGAGCCGGTCTTGCCGATACCGATGAAGGCGACCATGATTCCCCAGACCGTGCCGAACAGGCCGATGAAGGGGGAGGTGGAGCCGGTGGTGGCCAGGAAGGTGGTGTATTTCTCCAGGCGGGTCACCTCCAGGTTGGTGGCGCGGCGCAGGGCGCGGGAAACGTTGGCGATCCCCCCCAGGTCGGTGCTGATGGCGCCGCCCTGCTCGGTGCGGGTGTCGCCCGTCTCCATCACCTGTTTCAGCTCGCTGTACCCCTCGTTGAACAGTGCCACCAGGGGGGAACTGGCAAAACGGTCGGCTTGGGAGGCGATGGCGTCAAAGCGTTTGGTCTTCCAGAAAAAGTCCATGAAGCGCCCCGATTCGCTGAACGCCTTGTGGATCTGGTACATCTTGAACATGATGATGCCCCAGGAAACCACGGAGAACAGAATCAGCAGCAGCAGAACCCCTTTGACCACCAGGCCGGTGCCGGTGAAGAACAGTTCGAAACTCACGAGTACGTACCTCCTGAAAAAGTAAAGAGAGGCAAAAGGGTAGCCTCTCCCACGGGATGCGTCAAGAAAAACAGTGGTTACAGCAGGTTGTCAGTAGAGATCCGGCCGGCGATCGGCAAAGCAGGGGATCTGGGCCCGCCAGGCCGTCATGGCCTGCCGGTCCAGGGTGGCCAGCACTTCGCCGGGTCGCTCCCCGGCATCGGCCAGCACCTCGCCGCAATGGTCGATCACCATGCTCATGCCGAAAAAATCCAGCTTGCCGATCAGGCCGCAGGCGTTGGCCGCCACCACCGGCAGCTGGTTTTCTATGGCCCGTGCCCGCAGCAGGGTCCGCCAGTGCTCCTGGCGCGGCTTGGGCCACTGGGCCGGCACGCAGATGAGGTCCGCCCCCTCCAGGGCCAAGCGGCGGGACAGCTCGGGAAAGCGCAGGTCGTAGCAGATGATCACCCCGATCTTCCCCAGGGAGGTCTCGGCCAGGCACCAGCGCTCTCCCCCCTTGAACGCCGTGTCTTCCCCCAGCAGGGAGAAGAGATGCAGCTTGCGGTAGGTGGCGGCGATCCGGCCGCGGTCAATGACATGAATGGTGTTGAACACCCGGTTGTCGCCGGCCGGCTCCGGCTGGCTCCCCACGATCACCAGATTGTGGCGCACGGACAGCTCCTGCAGTTCCGCCACCACCGCATCGGTCCGCTGGGCCAGTTCGGTGAGGGTGCGGTAGGCGAAGCCGGTGGACCATAGCTCCGGCAGTACGGCCAGCTGCGCCCCCCGGTCGGCCACCCGGGCCAGGGCGTCGCGGACGTGGCTCAGGTTGGCCTCCACGTCTCCCTGCTGCACGTTGAACTGGATGGCGGCGGCGATAATCTGCTGCATGGCTGTCTCCTAGCGGGTCAGTTGGGAGTTGAGGTAGGCGTTGATCACGTCGGTGTAAATTTCCCGCGGCTTGCTGGTGCCGTCGCCGGGGGCGACCATCCCTTCCCGCTCCATCATCTCGATGATCCGGGCGGCCCGGTTGTAGCCGATGCGCAGACGGCGCTGCACCATGGAGATGCTGGCCTGGCGGGTCTCCGCCACCAACCGCAGGGCATCCTCCCAGCGTTCGTCCAGCTCCTCCTCCTCTGGCGTCCCCTTGTCGTCGTTTTCTTTCATGGTCAGGATTGACTGGTCGTAGACCGGCTTTCCCTGTTTTTTCAGGAAATCAACCACCCGCTGCACCTCGGCGTCGGAGACAAAGGCGCCGTGGATCCGCTTCAGGCGGCCGGTGCCCGGCGGCAGGTAGAGCATGTCCCCCATCCCCAGCAGGGCCTCGGCACCGTTGCAGTCCAGGATGGTGCGGGAGTCCACCTTGGAGGAGACCTGGAAGGCGATGCGGGAGGGGAGGTTGGCCTTGATCAGGCCGGTGATCACATCCACCGAGGGACGCTGGGTGGCCAGGATCAGGTGGATGCCGGCGGCCCGGGCCTTCTGGGCCAGACGGGCGATATGCTCTTCCACCTCGCGGCCCGCCACCATCATCAAGTCGGCCAGCTCGTCCACGATCACCACGATGTAGGGGAGGTGGCTGTGCTCCAGTTCCTCCGGCGTATCCACCACGAAGGGGAGCGGGTCCGCCGCGTCCGGCGCCTCACCCTCCTCCACGATCTCTTCCAGTTCCTCGATGATCTCCTCGTCGGAGACGCCGTTGCCGGCCAGCTCTTCCTCCTCGGCGGCCAGCTTGCGGTTGTAGGATTCGATGTTGCGCACCCCCTTGTCCGCCAGCAGGCGGTAGCGGCGCTCCATCTCGTTCACCGCCCATTTCAGGGCCAGGGAAGCCTTCTTCGGCTCCGTCACCACCGGCAGCAGCAGGTGGGGAATCCCCTCGTACATGGAGAACTCCAGCATCTTGGGGTCCACCATGATGAAACGCACATCGCGGGGGGTGGCGGTGTAGAGCAGCGACAGGATCATGGTGTTGACCGAGACCGACTTGCCGGAGCCGGTGGAGCCGGCCACCAGCAGGTGGGGCGCCTTGGCCAGATCGGTGATCAGCGGCAGCCCGGCGATATCCTTGCCCAGCACCAGGGGGAGCTTCATCCGGCTCTGCAGGAACTCCTCGCAGGTGAAGATTTCCCGCAGAAAAACCGTTTCCCGCTCCCGGTTGGGTACCTCGATGCCCACCACCCCCTTGCCGGGGATCGGCGCCACGATCCGGATGGAGAGGGCCTGCAGCGCCATGGTCAGGTCGTCGGAGAGGCCGGCGATGCGGCTGATCTTGATCCCCGGCGCCGGGGCGAACTCGTACATGGTGATCACCGGGCCGGGACAGATCTCCTTCACCTCGCCGTCGATGCCGAAATCCTGCAGCTTCTTTTCCAGCAGCCGGGCGTTCATCTCCAGCAGGTCCCGTTCGATACGGCGCTCCGTGGCCGGGGGCTGGTCCAGCAGCGACAGCGGCGGGGTATGGAAGCCGGCGTCGCTCCTGATGAAATCGAAGGATTCCTGTACCGGTTTTTCCTTGGCCGCCTCTTCCTTCTTCTTTTCCTTGCGGAAGAGGTTGGGACGGGGGGCGGTGGGGGGGGGCGGCCGGTTTGATCACCGGGCCGCTGGCCGGCAGGGGGCGTCCCTCGGTGCGGGCCTTTTCCTTCTGCTGCTCCTCGCGCTTGAACGCCTGGCGCTCCTGGCGTGCCGCCCACTTGTGCCGCAGGTTTTCCAGCCACCAGGAGGCGAACAGCACAAAGGAGAAGCCGGACAGTACCATGACGGAGGCAGCCAACAGCGGCAGCAGCACCAGCAGTGCCCCCACGGTGCCGACAGTGGTTTTCAGCAGGCGGACCAGCAGGGCGCCGATGGCGCCGCCGGTGGGAACCTGCTGTCCCAGCAGGGTGGTCACTTCCAGGTTGAAGGCGAACAGTGCCGCCAGCGACACCAGCAGGCCGCCGAAGGCCACCGACTTGTAGAGGCGCAGCCGCGGTTCCTTGAAGCGGAGCAGATTGTAGGCGATCAGCAGCAGCACGCCGGGCAGCAGGTAGGAGGCCAGCCCGAACAGCATCAGCAGCAGGTCGGCCACCTGGGCGCCCAGCCGTCCCCCCAGGTTCTGCACGCCGCTGGCGGTGGACCAGCTGTTCAGGGATTGATCGGCGCTGCTGAAGGTGAACAGTGCCATGAGGAGGAAGATCCCCACGGCGCCGATGGCCATCCCCTGCAGCTCTTTGACCAGTTTTTCCTTGCGGGCGTCGTCCACGGTGTACCTGTTTACGCTACCCTGAAGTCGAGGCTGAATTCAGGGGGGGTGAGCAGTGCCTTCTTGACGGTGCAGAGATTGGCCGCACGTACCACGGCATCGCGGTATTTCTCCGGAAAGGAGGGGGGCAGGTTGACGGTGATGGTCACCCGGGACGGGCGCCGTTTTCCTTGATCGTCCTGCTCGAACTCCACCGTCTGGTCGAGGGAAATCCCCGCGGTGGGGATGTTGCGTGCCGTGCAGAATTCCAGCACGTAAAAGCCGGCGCAGGTACCGATGGCGCCGAGGAAGCAGGCGAAGGGGGAAGGGGCGCTCCCCTCCCCGCCCTGCTCCACCGGCTGATCGGTCACCAGCTGCAGGCCGTCGGGGAAGGTGGCCGCCACCTTTTTCCCGCCGGTCAGGGAGATGGCGATATTCATCTGCCCGGCTCCTTCAGCGGTGCCGCCGGTGCGCCCGGTTGGGCCGGCGGTGGGGCCACGGCCGGTGCGGGGGCAGGGGGTGCCGCCGGCCGGGTGGTCCGGTCCAGGCTGATCAGGGAGACCATCTCCTCAAACTGGCTCAGATAGAGATCGGCATCGCCGGTCTCGCGCCGCAGCAGATCGACACGCCGCTTGTCCAGGGCTCGCCTGACGCCGTCCATGGTCTTGAACTTGACCTGGATCGTGCCGCTCAGGTTGGCCTTGGCCTCCTCGAAATCGGGATACTGCAGGTTGAGCAGCGGATTAAAGGACAGTACCTTGCGACGGAAATTCGGGTACTCCCAGAGGATGACCCCGCGGGAGTCCACGATCTGGGCAGTCATGATCAGGTAGTTGTAGGAGCTTTCCAGCGAGTCCAGCATGGTGGCGGCGTAGATTTTCTCCGGCCGGGTGATGCCGCTGATCACCACCAGCAGCAGGGCGTCCAGGCTGTTCTTGCGCAGGTAGGCCTGCAGCGCCTCTTCCTTCCAGAAGTACTTGTTGTACTGGATGGCGGCGTCGTCACGCCGCTCCCGGCGCTGCAGCAGGTTGGCAAACAGTGCCTTGGGATCGTCGTCGATCATGGTGACCGCGTAGAAGCTGTCGGTGTTCTTGAGCAGGCGCACCAAGTGCCGCTCATGAACGCGGTTGTTGGCGGCAAGCAGGGTGAGCAGCTCCTCTTTCTGGGGGAAGCGGATATCGGAGTCGGCATCGACGATGATCGGCGCCACTCCCAGCACCTTGACCCGTTCCACCATTTCTTCCTTCGGCAGGTTGAAATGGTTCTGGGCGCAGCCGGCTGCAAAGGGAAGCAGCATCAGGCAGAGTATGAGCGAGATCCGTTTCATTGGGCCTCCTTGGTTCACGTATGGTCTGCACAGCATCGCATAGCTATAGCAGATGACGGGGGTATTTTCCAGACCTATCCCCGTTCCTGCACGTCGATCCCTTGACCGGCGTGGCCATACCCGCTAGTATCGCGGGATATTTTTTCGGAGAGCTGAATGACGATGGCCTTCCTGCGCGGCCTGTTGTACATGTCCCTGTTCTTTCCCCTGACCTTCCTGGTGGCCGGAACCGCCCTGGTCTGCAGCCTTCCCGACCCTCGGCGGTACGGGGCCTTTGCCCGGTTCTGGGGCAGGATGGGGCTGGCGCTTGCCGGCATCAGAGTCGCGGTGAACGGTACGGAGCGGCTGCCGGCGGGGCCGGTGATCGTGATGAGCAACCACCAGAGCAATTTCGATATCCTGGCCCTGCAGGGGCATTTTCCGCGCCGCCTGTCCTGGATCGCCAAGGAGGAACTGTTCCGTATTCCGGTCTTCGGCCCTTCCATGCGGCGGGGAGGCTACATCCCCCTGGACCGGGGGCACGGACGCAAGGCACTGAAAAGTATCGACGAGGCGGCGCAGCAGATCCGGAACGGCGCCAGCGTGATCATCTTTCCGGAGGGGACCCGCACCCGTGACGGCAGGCTGCTCCCCTTCAAGCGGGGGGGCTTCATGCTGGCGGCACGGGCCGGGGTGCCGGTGGTGCCGGTGACCCTTGTGGGCAGTTTCGGGGTCAACCCCGGCGGGACATGCAAGCTGTACCCGTTCCGGCAGGTGGAGATCAGGATCGGCAAGCCGATTGCGGTGCCGCAGGGGATGCGACGGAGTGAAGCGGAGGAGTTCCTGATGGCGCGGGTCCATGATGCCATAGCGAAGGAGATCGGATGATCAGGCTGCTCTACGCCCTGCTCTGCCTGGCCGGCATCGCCCTGGTCGGCTGGGGGCTGCCGACGGCCCACCGCTGGCCCTCCCCCCGCAACCTGCTGCCGGCCCTGGCGGTACTGCTGGGGACCGCTGCCGCCCTGCTCGGCATACTGCTCACCGTGCTGCCGCGGTTTTTCCTGGAGTGACCGCCATGGTGCGTACCGCAACTACCGTCCTGCTGGCGCTGCTCCTGGCAGCGCTGCTCGTGACCGCCACGGTCCACCGCCGGCAACAGGCCCAGTTCGCGGCCGGCGAGCAGGGGAGCCGTGCCGGCGACTTCATGATGGCGCTTACCGGCTATGAATCGGCGATCCGGATGTACCTTCCCTTCTCCGACGCGATGGAACAGGCGTCGGAGCGGATCTGGGCCCTGGGGCTGGTGGCCGAACGGCGCAGCGATGTCGAGCGGGCCCTGATCGCCTACCGGTCGCTGCGCAGCGCCTGGTACGGCGTGTGCTGGCTGCACCAGCCGGGGCAGCGCTGGATAGAACGGTGCGATACAAAGATCGCGGCGCTCGCGCCGCTGCGCAAAGGAGCGTCGCCATGAGTACTGCCCCGCTTCGGATCGTTGCCCTGGGAGGGCTGGGAGAGATCGGCCTCAACTGCATGGCCTACGAGTGCGGCGACGACCTGCTGCTGGTGGACGTGGGGCTGATGTTTCCCGACGCCGACATGCCGGGGGTCGATTACGTCATCCCCGATTTCGGCTACCTGCGGGAGCGCAGCCACAAGCTGCGGGGCATTCTGCTGACCCACGGCCACGAGGACCATATCGGCGCCCTTCCCTTCTTCCTGCGCGAATTCCCGGTGCCGGTCTACGGCACGGCCCTGACCCTGGGCATCCTGTCCGGCAAACTGCAGGAGTACAAGGTGGATGCCGACCTGGTACCGGTGAAGCCGCGGGATGTAGTGGAGCTGGGCTGCTTCCGGGCCGAATTCATCCGGGTGGCCCACTCGGTGGTGGACGGCTGCGCCCTGGCGATCCGCACCCCGGAAGGAACGGTGATCCACACCGGCGACTTCAAGCTGGACCAGACCCCGGTGGACGGCGAGCCCACCGACCTGGCCACCTTTGCCCGCTACGGCGACGAAGGGGTGCTGGCGCTTTTGTCCGACTCCACCAACGTGGAACGGGAAGGGTACACCCTGTCGGAGCGGTACGTGGGGGATGCCCTGGCCGATCTCTTTCCCAAGTGCACGGGACGGATCATCGTGGCCGCCTTTTCCAGCAACATCCACCGGGTGCAGCAGGTGGCCGATGTTGCCGCGGCCAGCGGCCGCAAGGTGCTGTTGAACGGCCGCTCCATGGTGGCCAACGTCAAGATCGCCCGCGAGCTGGGCTATCTCAGCATCCCCGACGACCTGCTCATGGATATCCGCGCCCTGGGCCACCTGCCGCCGGAACAGGTCTGCATCATCTCCACCGGCAGCCAGGGGGAGCCGATGTCGGCCCTGGTGCGGATCGCCATGGACGACCACAAGCAGATCAAGCTGGAGCGGGGGGACACGGTCATCCTCTCCTCCCGCAACATCCCCGGCAACGAGCGGACCATTTCCGAGCTGATCAACCACCTCTACCGCCGCGGCGCCGACGTCCACCACGAAAAGGTCTCCGAGGTCCATGTCTCCGGCCACGCCAGCCAGGAGGAGCTGAAGCTGATGATGAACATCGTGCGGCCCCGCTTCTTCCTGCCGGTGCACGGCGAATACCGCCACCTGGTATTGCACCGCAGACTGGCCATGAAGGTCGGCATTCCGGAAGAACGCTGCCTGTTGGCGGTGAACGGCGAAGTGGTCAGCTTCTACAACGACACCGCCTGCATCGAGGAAACCGTGGAAACCGGCCGGGTCTTCGTGGACGGCAAAGGGGTGGGGGATGTGGGCGAGGTGGTGCTGAAGGACCGCCGCCACTTGGCCGAGGACGGCATGGTCACGGTGATCCTGGGGATCAACCAGCACAGTGGCGAGCTGATCTACGGACCGGAGATCGTCTCACGGGGCTTTGTCTTCGAGGACGAGAGCCAGGAATACCTGCATCAGGCCAAGTGTGTGGTGAAAGAAGCACTGGATGAACTGAATGTCGAAACCCTGGCTGACCGGGACGAGGTGCGGCAGGTGGTGCGCCAGACCCTGAAGCGCTTTTTCAAGAAGAGCATCGAACGGCGGCCCATGGTGCTGCCGTTTATTCTGGAGATGTAGGTTTAAGAAATTTGCTAACGAGTCACGCACTCTCTCACAGCTAGTTTTAGGGAACAGGCACAACTCCCTGTCATTTTTATTGTCTAGCCATCTGTCGAAAAGACCTCGACGACATTTCCATCCGGGTCAAGACTTCTAAAAAAAAGCATCCCGGATTTTCCCCACGGAGACAGCACCGTAACTACCTGTAAATCGCTTTCTTTAACCCACCGAAAGCGCTCAGCAATGTTCGTTGCCTGAATGTAGAGCATCGCTCGCAGTTGCATCCCTTGAGGGACATTGTTCGTGTAGCTCAAGGGAACCAAAACGAGCCCTTGGTCGAAAACAACTACATCCGTGCTCTGTTTCTTCACAGTTAAGCCGAGGCAGTCACGATAGAACCAAATGGCTTTTTCGAATGAGGCCACAGGTATCTTTGAACCGCATCCACGACTTTTAGAAGGCTGCTGGTGAGGTAAGCTGGTTTGCTTCGGGCTATCGGCTATTGCCTCAAAATCACCCTTTGAAATCTTGTTCAGGTAGATGATTTGGCCGTCGTCGGTGGTCAAACGTCGGAATTCGACTTTGAACTTCCCGCTGCGTCCGATGTAATCACGCCCCCGATTTACCTTGGCCTTTCTTCGATCAGGGAGACTGACCTCGCTCGAATCAGGAGCAATTACAACGTCATCAACCCAATTCTTGAGCAAAGATCTTTTAACAACCTCATGAGTAGGCTTGTCATCAATATGTCCGTTTGCTAATCGAAATGCATTTTTCTCGATGTAGGCAGCGTCTTGAATGCCTTGCTTCACAGGAGATAGCCAGTCGGAGCCATTAATGCAGCCGAGCAGACCACCCGTCATTGAGGCGATTGTATCGGTGTCTGAACCAATGGCGAATGCGGCTTTTACCACGCCATTAATTGGATCGGCAGCGTGGCGGGATGCCAGGTACACTGAGGCTATCGCGGCAACGGTTCCGGCTCCGCTTATCTTACTGTTGAAGCATTGGAGTTTTTTCAGTACATCGTCATCGAGACTCAAAGCCCCTTTCGAGAGTTCAGCTCGGCAAACTTCAAGATATTCCATGACCTCAGCTTTGGCCGACTCCCAAAGTTTCATATAGTCCTGAAGGCTTTTTTCCGCTTGGCTCCGCCATTCTGGCGGGATGCTTGGTGTGGCAGGAAGGGCAGACCAGAGATCGACGTTCTTGATCAATTCTTCCACCAATTCACCATAAGCCAGTTTCGAATCCTTTCGAAAAGCCACCCAAAGCGCGAAACCGTAAGCCAAAGCACCTAACAGCGCCCGGGGGTGTCCATGTGTCGCTATACCATCAAGGAAAATGTTGGTGGCTATTTTGGGGAATTCCTTTTCGCCCAGAAGCAAGACGTGAGGGAGAGAGCGCATCGCGACACCGTTTCCGCCCGCGTCGTAATATCGCTTCACATCCTGCGGCTTCCGCTTAGAGTTCCATGGCATGACACCGTCCAGCCATGACTCCACAGCTCTTTTAGTTGCTCCGCCACCACCACGTTCATAAACGGACCAAAAGGGTAACTCCACCTGTGTGAAGTGTTCCCACCACCTTTCACCTTTCTGCAAAGACCGACTGAGACACAGTATGAGTTGGGTGTCGTCGCTGTACTCGCCTTCCTCAATGATCTCTTCATGAGGAAAAAAGCGGCCGCCGGAGCGTCGAGTCCATCTCTTAAAATCATGCAGACGGCCTTGGGTTTGTTGTGAGGCGTTTGATTTGGCAATTCGCTCATTGGGCCAACCCAGTGCGTCACCAAAAGCAGCCCCAAGCATGGCTCCTGCGCCTTTGCTTGTTTTTAGCCTTATTGTGTTGTTATCGGTCATGAAGACCCCCGTTCTCGTATAGAGTTTCCGTTGCTCTGACTCCACGCTGAATCAAGCCTGTACCGAATGTATTCTGTAAGGTTGATCGTTGAAAAAAGTCCAGAACGATGTACATCGGTTTATCCATTGTGATTCCCTGAAGTTCCAATCGGCATATCTCCCGTTGAGCCTGTTCTGCTGTTTGAACAGCAATTCCAGTTATTGAATCAAGTGGAATCGGGTCTTTAAGGAGAACTTCCGCCTGAATATCGGTTGGTGCAGCGGGAATATGTCTGGCAAGACGGGAAAACGTAATCCCAGGGGATGTATCCGCGTAAAGTGATCGAAAACCGTTTATCCCTGTTTGGATATAAGAACCTCGAGACCGGGCAGCATTGCACGGGCAAAAGCAAGTCTCAGGGTGCCACAGGTAGCTGGGATCGATCATCAACACTACCCAGTCCTTGAACAAGTGATCTTGTTCCCGGACTTTCGCGAAGTAGTAGGTGTTCGGATATTCGATAGAACAGCAAATCAGATCATCCCGCCCGTCATATCGGTCTGGGTCGGTCGGATTATGCGGCATATCATACTCCTGAAGCGTCCGCTTCGAACAAAGCCCGAGAGGATCATCAAAAATATGAGCAAGGTTTCTCGACTGCGTAAAATGGCAGATCCGAGTGATCCCACGGTTGACACACTCCTGTTGAATCAAGTTCATGGCTTGACCCTCTGGTAGAGCGATTCGTCAACGGGTAGCAGCGGTGTAAGCTCTCCGGTGTATAGCAGGATCAAGCTTGTTTTTGCTCTCGTTACCGCTACATAAAGAAGCCTGCCATCATGCGTAAGACCATCCTCTTCTCCGTGAGAGGTCATGTAGTCGGGATCGGGTAGATTGTCCGCATCCAAGAAGGGAAGTATCACAACATCAAATTCAAGCCCCTTAGCCGCATGATAAGTGCCATGGTAAATGCCGGGGCCGTCATTCCATACCTGAAGGTCGCGGTGCAATCGTGTAGCGTTTGCTCCCAGGGCGGAGCTGAAGATCCTCTCCTGGGCTCTGTCTTTTACGAGGATGGCAACACTCTGGGTTTTCCCAGCGCTTCTTGCTGCCCGTAGTGCGATTTCAACTTGCTGATCCTTGTCAGTGCAGCCGACCAAGGCAGGCAAGGCACCGTCGGCCCTTGGTGATGTGGGTTCAACCAAATCAGGAATATCCTGAAAAAAGGGCATCCTAGAAATGGCCAAACCCAACTGGGCGATCTGCTTTGTATTTCGATAGTTTTCTTTGAAGAACCACTGTTGCGGGATTTTTAGTCCTGCAGAGCGCCAGCTCATCCGTTGCCCATAGATTTGCTGGGCAACATCCCCGAAAAACGAAAGTGAACCATCCTCGGGGATTGCTGCCGCCAGTGAGCGAATCATCTCTGGGGAGAAGTCTTGCCCTTCATCAACGATTATGTGCTTATAAAAACGGGCCGAGGAATCCTCCTCGAACTCTTTTCGCGCAGCAATAGCGATGTCATCCCAGTCATACAATTTTCCGGCGGCAGTTCTAATCTCGAGATACTTGTTGAGGATCTCGTACATGACTGGCCTAAGTTTGCGGGAAAGATTTGTGCCGATGCGCCCAACGCGCTCCACCTCCACATATTCTTCTTGGGAAGTGATCCCATGGCTGAAAATCCACTGGATTTCGTCCGAGAAGAATTCGAAGGGCCTCTTAAAGAATTTTGACGGTTCGTAGGCGGATTCGACTGCTTTGACTGCTTGGGAAATGAACGCGTTTCTATAGTCAGGATCGCAAATGCAATTCCTACTCATTTTGCCACGGTTGTTGAGATAACCTCGTGCGAATGTATGGTAGGTTTCAACTTGGACATTCTGAAGCTCAAAGGGCTTAAGATACTTAAGGTAGGTGACAAGCGTTTTGTTAAATGTCAGGAGCAGCGTCCTTCCAGCATGTGGCATCGACGGCTCGGACAGATAGGCAGCCCGATAGAGGGCGAGTGTCGTTTTACCGCTTCCAGCCGTTCCGAACACGGCAGTGTGCCCTGCAGAAGGCATGTACAGCACCTCGCGCTGCTTCTTGATAGGCTTTGGCAGATTTCCCCTCATTGCTGCGTCCTTAACTATCGGTTTTATGTGCCATTTTCAGGGGTGTGGCCACCCTCGGATCAGCTTCGTGCTGTTTAAGATTCAAATCGAAGTTGGTCTCTTTTCATGGTTTACTCCTCTACAACCTCATACCCAGCCTCAATAATCCCCCGAAACGTCTCGCCGGTTACGGCCCAATCCACCACATCCACCCGGAAGGGGAGGTCGGACTCGGCAAAGGCGTCCTTCAGAGCTACCAGTTGCCGGAAATCCAGCGGTGTGTCACCCATGACGGCAAGATCAAGGTCGGAAAACGGTTTGGCGGTAGCGGTAACGCGGGAGCCGAAGGCGCGAACCGTGCGTCCGGGGACGTGAAGCTGGAGAATCCGGCAGACTTCGGCCAGCTGCTCCGGGGTCAGGTCAAGCATGGCGGGTTTTCAAGCGGGTCAGAAGATCGGCGGCATCAACGGCAAAATCAGCCAGTATAGCGTAAACTTCACGCGCCTTCTCTTCGTCGTAGGTGTGAGAGGTAATGTTGCGTTTGTCGCGGTAGTCGAACCAACGCTCGGGCACGGCAATCAGGCCGCGTTCAGCGCCGATACGGATGATCTCCTTGAACGGCAGGTGATCCAGCTCCTCACGGGAGGGGAGTTCCTGTTCCAGTTGCCGTTTGAGCATCTTGAAGGCCAGCTCGTAGGTGTACTCAAAGCGCTGAATGCAGGCATCACGAATATCGTCGTCACCGGGAACGGTACGGCTGCGTTCAAGCACCTTGTTCAATGAAGTCAGGGCCTTCTCGTAGGAGCTGAAGTCCAGTGTCATGTGCCTCTCTCCCGTCTTGAATCCTTTGAAGCAGCCGAACCGGTTCTGCGGATCACCAGCAGCGACAGGTAATCCGGGCTGTGGGCCGCGATAGCGGCCCGGTCGGTGAGGATTACCTGCCCCGGCATGCCGACCCGTTCGGCAAAGAGCAGCGCCAGGTCATCCCTCCCTTCCACCAGTTTCATCACCGCGTCGAAGGCCGGCTTCACCTTCAGGAGCACCAAGGTGTCGCTCCGTTCCAGGGCCGCGCCAATCGCCGTCTCCCCGGCAGTGGCCGGCAGTACCAGTAACTGCTGGGCCCCCTCCGCCAGCGGAAACGTTCCCGCCGCCGCCGCGGCAAAGAGCGACGACACGCCGGGAATCACCTCAAGCGGTACCTCCGGATACTCCCGCCGCATCCCCTCCAGCAGATAGAGCGATGTCGCGTAGAACAGCGGGTCTCCCAGGGCGACGAAGGCCACCCGCTTGCCCGCCCGCACCCGCTCCGCCACCAGGCGGCAGGCTTCC
Organism: Trichlorobacter ammonificans; assembly: GCF_933509905.1. Lineage (GTDB taxonomy): Bacteria > Desulfobacterota > Desulfuromonadia > Geobacterales > Pseudopelobacteraceae > Trichlorobacter > Trichlorobacter ammonificans. The sequence goes on from NZ_OW150024.1 coordinate 377,654, forward strand.
CGCCAGTGGGGCGCCAGCGCCGCCCGGTCGGCACGCATCGGAAAGAGCAGCGGCAGCATCTGCTGGCGATGATGATCCAGCAGATCACGGATGATGCCCAGGGCCTGGCTCTGTTCGCCGGGCGCGGTGACCGGCGCGGCAATGACCTCGGCCTCGCGCAGGACCCGTTCCGCCTTGCGGGTCAGCAGTTCCGGATCGCCGGGCCCCACACCCACCAGTGAGAGCATGCTCATGGGCCTGCCTGCTTCCAGGCGGAGATGATGTAGATCGGGTTCTGGGCCTCGAACAGCTTGTACTCGGTCAGGGGGCGGGTGCGGGAGACGTTGATGCAGGCCACCTCCACCTGGCACCCGTGGTACTCCAGCAGCTCCACCGACTTGCCCAGGGTATCCAGGGTCACGGCATTGATCACGATGATCCCCCCGGGCTTCAGGCGGCGGATCACCTCGGCGATGATCTCCTCCAGGTTGCCGCCGGCGCCGCCGATGAAGACCCGGTCCGGGTCCGGCAGCTCCTCCAGCCCTTCCGGCGCGTCGGCCACCACCAGCTTCACGTTGTGAGCGCAGAATTTCTTGAGGTTGTCCCGCAAGTAGGCCACGCACTGCTGGTTCTTCTCAACGGCGTACAGCTTGCCGCCGGGGATCAGGTTGGAAGCCTCGATGGAGACCGAGCCGGACCCGGCACCGATGTCCCACAGCACCAGATCGTTCTGCAACTGCAGCTTGGCCAGGGTAACCGCCCGCACCTCCTGCTTGGTGATCAGCTTCTTGATAGTGGCGAACTGCTCGTCCTCGATGCCGATCAGGGGGTAGTGGGCCAACTGCGGTTCCCAGGTGCGGATCAGGATCAGCAGGTTCAGGTCGGAATGCTGCAGGGGCAAGAGCCCCCGCACATCGGTGCGGGTGAACTTTTCCGTGGGCAGCCCCAGATCCTCGCAGACCCAGGCTTCATAGCCGTCGGCCCCGCGATCCAGCAGCTCACGGGCAATGGCCGCCGGGCTGTTGACCCGGTCGGTCAGGACGCAGGCCTTCTCGGCGGCGGTGATCCGGTCAATGGTGCTGGCCATGCCGCGGCCGTGCACGGAAAGGAAAATGGCGTCGTCCCAGGGCTCCTTGATCCGGGCAAAGGCGTACTGCATGCTGGTGACGTTGGCGAAGATCTCGATCCGTTCCTTGGGGAGGTTGCGCAGCAGAAACCGGCCCACGCCGAAGAAGTTGGGATCGCCGGAAGCCAGCACCACCGCCCGCTTGCCGGTGGTCTGCAGCAGGGTCAGCAGGGCTGGCAGCTCCCCCAGCAGCACCTTCTCGCCGGTAAATTCCGGAAAGCGGTCCAGGTGCCGCTGCCGGCCGATCAGCAGCTCCGCCCTGGCGATCACCTCCCGCGCCGCAGCGCCGAACCCTTCCATCCCTTCGATGCCGGCACCCACCAGATAAATCTTCTGTTGTGACATGATAGTCCCCCGCTTCGTCCGCGCACTGGCTCAGGCGGGAAAGTATAGTGCAACTTCCGGCGGGCGGCAAATGGAATCAGGAGCTGATGGAGGACGGGAGGAAGGAAGGAGCGTTTACGGACGAAGCCGCAAATCCTGCAGTACCAACTGCTCCAGGGATGCGTCCAGCATCGGGCGGCGGCAGTCAACGGCGTCAAAGCCGCCGGTTTTCAGCTTGCTGAAAAAGCGGCAGCCGCCGAAGCAGAGCGGCAGGTAGGCGCACGCCAGGCATTCGTCGTTTTTCCACAGGTCCAGGTTGTGTGACTGCCGATAATCAGTCGTTCCGTCGGCCAGCGTGCCGATCCGCAGGGACTCATCTCCCATGAACACCGGGCATTTGTAGATGTCGCCGTTGTAGTTCACCACCCAGTCCTTCTCAAACTCGATCATGCAGGCGCCAGGCCCCAGCCGGTCCGTGGGAAAGCCGCGCCGGATGATCTCGCCCCGCAGGAACAGATGGGCTTCAGTGGCCCACGGTTCTGCCGTGCAGGCGCAGGTCATGCCGTGATCTCCCAGCCCGGTGCCGTCGGCCTTGGGCATGATTGCTGCAAACGAGACATCCCGCAGTTTTGCCGGGTTAACGCCTGCTATCAGCAGATGGTCCAGCAGTTCGGGAAACCGGCGGTAAGTGTCGCGGGAGTAATTGCCGCCGATTTTGAGCGGCACGATGTCGTGTACCGCCGCCAGGTTGGCCAGGATGGTGTCGAAGCTTCCCCGGCCCGAAACAAAGGGGCGCTGGCGGTTGTGGATGTCGGGCGGCCCGTCCAGGGTGGTGCGTACCGCCTGCAGTCCCAGCGGCAGCAGCGTTTCCACGGTGGGGCGGGTCAGCAGCACGCCGTTGGAGAAAAGGTTGAAAGTAAAGGTTACACCGTTTCGGACCGCTGCCTCCTGCAGCTGTCCGGCGATACGGCGCAGCAGCTCCAGCCGGACCAGGGCCTCGCCGCCGTAGAAATCCACCAGAACGTCGAGGCCGCTTGCCATCCGCTCCACGAGCCGGGCAACCAGCAGGTCGGCGGTGGCGTCGGTCATGACCAGCTTTCCGCGAAACGGGTCTTCAAAACAGTAAGGGCAGGCCAGGTTACACTCCAGGGTCAGGGTCGCCGTTACTTCAAAACGGCGGCTGGCCACGTCGAGGGTGGCAAAGGTGTTCCGCAGGGACTCCTGCTCCGCTTCGCGGGACGGCACCAGTACCCCCAGGCGGGTAAACGTTGCCAGTTCCCGGTCGCTCAGCTCACCCCCCGAAACCAGCCGCTGCCACAGGCCGGTAGACAGCTCCAGCGCGGCGCAGCGTCGGGTGGCCAGCAGGATGATCCGTTCCGGCTTTTCCGGGTGGGGCCAGGTTTTCAGGTAGGGGGTAAGGTGCATGCAATTAGATTCCATTGGTGAGCGGCTGGAGAAACGGAATGAGCGGGGAGGTTGCCCTCCCCGCTTTGAAACGGTGTTGCGACGGTTACAGCTTGGCGCTTTGGGCTCCTTTGCAGCATCCCTGCACGGTCTCTTCGCCTTCAGACAGCACAACCAGTTCTTCGCTCATGGCCTTCCCCCCTTTCATTGGTTGAAAATCACAGAGTTGGATACTGGACAATACATACGAGTTCTGTTAGCTTTGCAAGCGCAAAAAAGGCCCCTCTCCCCATGATACCATTTTCTCTGCGACATAGCCTGCGGGCGGCTTTAGCGGCGGTCTGCATGTCCGTCTGTCTCACGCCGGGCTGGCTTTGGGCCGCCGGCGGGCCGGAGGAGGAGACGCTCGAGCTGTTCAGCGCCTGGCAGGCGGGCTCAAGCGGTGTAACCCGCTCCCCCAAGCCGCTCTCCCAGACCGCCGAGAACGTCACGGTCATCACCGCCGCCGAGATCAAGGCCCTGAACGCCCACACCCTGGCCGACCTGCTCGATATGGTGCCGGGACTGCAACTGCAGCATAACGGCGGCCCCGGCATCATCGCCTACACCCAGATCCAGAGCGCCAGCTTTGAGCATGTGCTGCTGCTGCTGGACGGCATTCCCCTGACCAATCCCTCATCCAATTTTTCGGACGTGAGCGCCATCCCGGCCCGGATCATCGAGCGGGTGGAGATCGTCAAGGGGCCGGCCTCCACGGCCTGGGGTTCAGCCTTGGGGGGGGTGATCAACGCCATCACCAAAGCGCCGGAGCGGGACCGTCTGTTCAGCGGCACTGCTGCCGCTGCCATCGGCAGCCGCACCACCAGCGATAGTTCCCTGGAGCTCTCCGGCACCAGCAAACGGCTGGGCTACTACCTCTCGGCCGGCTTCCTGGGGAGCGACGGCTTGGTCCCTCTCACCGGTATCAACAGCACCAACTTCCATGGCCGCCTGACCTGGGACCTGCCGGAACAGGGACAGCTCTTTGCCCAGGTCAACAGCACCAACGCCCGCCAGGGAGACCTGTATGCCCCGGCCTACGACCTGATCCAGCGGGATGACAAACGGCTCATCAATGCCCTGGTCGGCCTGCGCTACCCGCTGACGGAGCGGCTGGAACTGGCAGTCAGCGGCTATCACACTTACACACGGCAGTGGGCTTCCTACTACAATATCAGTGACGGTGCTGTTTGGTGGGGACAGTCGCCCGACCTGCCCAAAGCCTTTGTCTCGGACAGCTCCCTCGGGGCCACCGCCAGCCTGACCTGGCGCGGTGACGGCCACTTGCTGGTGGCTGGCGGCGACTACCGGCATCTGGAGATCACCGGGAACTCTGTTGACAGTGCCAGCTACAGCCCCTACCAGCGCGAGAGCGACCGCTGGGGATTGTTCCTGAACGATACCATCTCCCTGGGTCGCTTTACGCTCACCCCGGGGCTGCGCTTCGACCGTCCCCGCACCGCGCCGGACCAGTTCAGCGCTTCACTGGGGGCCACCTGGCAGGTGAGCGACAGCACCCTGCTGCGGGCCTATGTGGCCCGGGGCTACGGCATGCCGGTACTCCTCCCCCAGTATGATCCCCGGCCGGCCAAGATACTGACCACCCAGGTGGGGGTGGAGAACAGCAGCATCCCCTACCTCTGGCTCAAGGCAACCCTCTTCCGCAACATGACCTGGGGGGATGATGTCGAACAGCAGTTGGCCCAGGGAGCCGAACTTGAACTACGGACCAAGCCGCTGTTCCACACCTCGCTGGGGGGAGGCTGGACCTACACCGATACTCACCGCACCAGTGACGGCACGCCGGTGCACGCCGACAAGCCGACCCAGACCCTGAAGCTGAGTCTGACCTACGATGACGGCACCTTCCGGGGCATGCTGACGGGCCGTCATATCTTCTGGAACAATGCTCCCGAGGATAACGGCAAGAACGGCCTGATCTGGGACCTGCACCTGGGGGCCACGCTCTACCAGCGGGAGCATACGGCCCTGGAGCTGTTCTTCTCCGGCCGGAACCTGTTTAACAGTCAGTACTACAACCGGGATGTCTTCCCCAGCGTGGGACGCTGGTTCGAGGGCGGCATGAGGGTGCGGTTCTGATGCGGCGCTCCCTCCTGCTCATACTTGCCCTGCTGCTGCTCTGCCCGACACTGGCCCGGGCCTATGATCTGCTGGTGCTGCAGAGCCAGCGCAATCCGGCCTATGACGAGGTGCTGAAAGGCTTGAACAGCGACCGGAGCATCTCCCAGCGGCTGGTGGTGCTGTCCGACTACGCCGACGTGGATGTGGTGCGGATCGTACGGGAGGACAGCCCCGTCGCCATTGTGGCCATTGGCGACGCGGCCCTGACCGCTGCCCGCAAAGTCCGGCATATTCCGGTCATCGCACTGATGTCCCTTAAAGTGCACAGTCTGAAATCTTCGCAGCCTAATCTGGCTGGTATCGGCATGTTTGTTGCTCCTGAAAGCTACTGCGATCTGTTCCGGCGCATGCAGGTGAAGCGGGTGGGCGTTGTGTACAGTCCCGCCCAGAGCGGCTGGTATCTGCAGAGTGCCCGGCAGGCGGCCAGGGATGCCGGCATCACGCTGGTGACCCGGGAAGTTGCCGCACCACGGGAAACCCTGGCCCAGCTTTCCTCCCTGGCCGGCAAGGTGGATGCCCTCTGGATGCTGCCGGACCTGACGGCGGTCACCAGGGAAACCGCTGAAGCCTATTTCCACTTCAGCCAGCAGCAGATGGTGCCGGTGGTCTCCTTTGCCGCCGGTTACCTGGGATTGGGAGCGGCGGCGGCATTGGAGATGGATCGTTTTGCCCTTGGCGTGCAGGCAAAGGAGATGGTTGAGGCGTTTCTTGCCGGTGCCGCCGAGAGAAGCCTGATCAGCTTCCCAAAGAACGTTGCGCTCAGGACCAATCCCACGGTATTGAAGCACCTCGGTTATCAAACCCCGTAGCAGCACCTAGTTGCGTCAGCCACATCTAGTCTTTGAGGGAGCCGCCATGCCCGCACATAGCCGCTGGTTGACCTTGAAGAACAGCTTCCAATACAAACTCTTCTTTCTCTTTTCCATGTTGTTCCTCCTGATTGTCGTGCTGTTCAGCACCCTCTTCATCCTGCGTGAAATCGATCAGTCAAAGCGGGTTGCCGTCGAGAACCTGAAGCTGCAGGCCAAGTATCTTGCCGAGTCGATCAGGCTGCCGCTGTTTGCCGAAAACATCGTCATGCTGCAGCGGATGGCGGAGGTTGCGGCCCAGGCGCCGGAGATCAGGTCGGTGGAGATTCTCGCCCCGGACGGCAGGCTGCTGGCCGCTGTCCGCACCTTTGTTCCCGCCGGTGCCACGGTGTTGACCCAGTCCCTGGAAGTATACAGCAACCCTTTGATCGGCTCCGTTGAATCATCCATGCACAGCGCTACCGACGACAAAAGCCCGCTGCTGCTGGGCTCCGTCAGGGTCGAGCGCGGCACGACCGATCTCGCCGCTGCCGTTCACGATCTGATCATAATGTCCGTCGGCATGGCCGCCCTCTTCTGGATAGCTATTTCTTTGCTGTGTTATCCGGTGCTCAAACGGGCGACCCGCACCTTTACCACCCTGATGCGGGGAATCGCCGCCCTGCAGCAGGGGAACTACGCCTTTACCATGACTGCGGAATCCGATGATGAGCCGGGGCGGGCGGTGCAGGCCGTCAAGTGCCTGGCTGAGGAGTTACAGCGGCGCAGCGATGAAAATATCCGCATTAACGCCGAGCTGCTCAATGCCAAGGCGGTGGCCGAGGCGGCAAACATTGCCAAGAGCGAATTTCTGGCCAATATGAGTCATGAAATCCGTACCCCCATGAGCGGCGTGATCGGTAATGCCCAACTGCTCCGGTTTACCAGCCTGAGCGGTGAACAGGAGCGTCTGCTCGAACATATCGAGACCGATGCCAACAACCTGATTTCCCTGCTCAACGATATTCTCGACATCTCCAAGATCGAGGCCGGGAAGCTGGAGCTTGAGGAAACCCATTTCAGTCTGCGCGGCTGCGTCACGGCCCTGCTGAAGCCCCAGGAACCCAGGATTCAGCGGAAAGGGCTCCTGCTCACCACCAGCATCGATGACACGGTTCCGGACAGCCTCTGTGGTGACCAGCTGCGCCTCAAGCAGATTCTGTACAATCTGCTGGGCAATGCCATCAAGTTCACGGAACAGGGGGAGATCGGAGTACGGATCGAACTGGTCGAACGCAGCGGAGAGGCCGTCCAGGTGCGCTTCAGTATCAGTGATACCGGCATCGGCATCAAGCAGGATGCCCTGGAAAAGATATTTGCGCCGTTCAGTCAGGCGGACAATTCGGTAACCCGCAGGTTCGGCGGTACCGGGCTGGGGCTGTCGATCTGCAGCCGGCTGGTGGAGATGATGCACGGCACACTCACTGTGGAGAGCCGGGAGGGGGTCGGCAGCACCTTCCGGGTAACCCTGCCGTTTCTGGCTGCGCCGCAGCCGGAAACGGCGCAGGAGCCGGAGCACAGCGCCGGCGCCGTACCGACCTGGGACGGTTCGCCGCTGCGTATTCTGCTGGCTGAAGACAGCATAACCAACCAGACGATGCTGACCAGCCTGCTCAAGCATTTCGGCCATGCGGTCACGGCCTGCGGCGATGGCGCCGCGGCGCTGGCGCACCTGGGTTCCGCAACTTTTGACATTGTGCTGATGGATATCCAGATGCCGGTCATGGATGGTGAAGAGGCAACACGGGTCATCAGGGAGCAGGAAGCGCAGAGCACTCGGCACATACCGATTATCGCCCTGACCGCCCATGCGCTGCTTGAGCAGAAGCATCACCTGCTGGCGTCGGGGTTTGACGGGTATGTTTCCAAGCCGATCGAGTGGACCGCCTTGAATGCCGAAATGAAGCGGGTACTGGGGACCGTCAACGCCTGAATCATATCACTCCGGGCCGCCCCTGGCGCGGCTCGGGCCAGCTTCGCCTCCCCAGTCCGACTTCGGTACTTCCCGCCCCTTCGAAGCCCCCTTTTCTCCCCCGCGACATGCAACCTGCTTACCGACAACGCCGCAGCGACCCGTCGCCGACCGGCGACATGGGGTGTCCGTGCATCTGTCCGCTGCGAGGGGGAAATATTGTAAAGTTTCTTTCAATCTGGTGGGCTGTTTGGCACAAAGACTTGATATTATTCAATAAAAAAACTGTGTAAAGTTTCTTTCAATTCCGGGGTGCGGTCTTGAAAAACGCATTGAATTCAAATTGTTAGGCGCTGTGTAAAAAACCTTTCAATCCTGTCGGTCACGTTGTTCCAGATCTTGTCGCAGCAGCCGCTCCAGGGCGGCATCCAGGTAGTCGCGGCGGCAATCCACGCCGTCGATGGCCCCGGTGCGCAACCGGCGCAGGAAGCGGCAGCCGCCGAAGCAAAGAGGCAGGTAGGGGCAGTCCAGGCACTCGTCATTCTGCCAGAGCCCGAGTCGGTGGGAGTCGCGGTAGTCCTTTACCCCTTCCGCCAGGCTGCCGATACAGAGGTCATTCCACCCCATGAAGGCGGGGCAGCGGTAGAGGGAGCCGTCGTAGTTGACTACCAGGTCGCTCTCAAACTCCACCACGCAGGCGTTGAAGCGGATACGCGGCGTATGGTAGCCCCGTTTGAGGATTTCCCCGCGCAGGAACAGTCCGGCCTCGATCAGCCAGGGCTCGGCCATGCAGGCGCAGCCCAGGGAAAAATCGCTCAGCCCTGCTTCTCCTGCCGTGGGGGTCACCGGGTTGAAGGTGACCGCCCGGAGCTTGTCCGGGGTAAGCCCCCGTGCCGGCAGCAGGTCCAGCAGCTCGGGAAAGCGGCGGTAGTTTTCCCGCGTGTAGTTGCCGTTAAGCTGAATGGCGGTCAGGTCGCAGACATCCGCAAGGTTGTCCAGGATACGTTCGAAACTTCCCTGGCCGGAGACAAAGGGGCGCTGCCGGTTATGGATGTCCGGAGGACCATCCAGGGTGACCCGGGCGCCGGCCAGCCCCAGGGGGAGCAGTTCTTCCACCACCTGCCGGGTCAGCAGGGTGCCGTTGGTCACCAGCATGAAGGAGTAGGAGAGTCCCTGCTCTGCAGCGGCCCGTTGCAGGGCGGCGGCAATGCGGCAAAGCAGCGGCAACGACAGCAGCGGCTCACCGCCGTAGAACTCCGTGCGCAGGTTGCGTCCCCGTGCCAAGGGGCCGCCAGTGGCCGCGTCGATCAGCAGGCTGGCAGTGTCGTCGCTCATGTAGCGCCTGCCCCGGAAATGGTCCTCGTAGCAGTAGGGGCAGGCAAGGTTGCAGTCCAGGTTGAGGGTCACCACGTAGGTGAAACGGTCGCTTCTCTGTTCCGCTTCAGCGAAAAAGCCGCGGAGCCGTTCCCGTTCCGCCAGGGCGTCGGGTACCAGGATACCCAGCCGGGCCAGGAGCTCTTGCTCTTCCGGCTCCAGGCTGCCCTCCTGCAGGGCTGCCAGCAGCTCGGCGGGGATGTGTAGCAGCGCGCCGCGCAGGGTGGAGTAGAGCAGGTGGGGACCGTTTTCGACGGCAGGAGGAAAAATTTTCAGGTAGCGGGACAGTTCCATTGAGACAAGCTTCTTTCGGGAGAATTTAGGTGCGGGGGGCCGGAGCCCCCCAGGGGACTGCGGCTAGCGTAGCGACATTACTGCGGCATAGCAGCAAACAGCGTCCACGCCGCCCAGGAACGGGCAGGTCCCTTCGGCCAGGACCGACAGGCGTTGCTTCTTCATCGGTGTCACCCCCTTTCTCGTTACGAATGATGGTTCGCATACCCTCTGGACAAATCGGCACGGAGCATGCTAACGGAATGCAAATCCCTTGACCAGTGAAAGCAACATGCATACCCGAATAATTTGCCTCAACATATTTTTGACCCTTCTAATCCGTATCTGCACGAGTAACGCGCCGGTATGGGCCCAGGACAGCACCCTGGGGCTGCTGGAGGGGTACGCTGAGGAGACGGTCACCGCCAGCCGCCTGCCCAAGCCGATCTCCCAGTCCGCCGAGAACGTCACGGTGGTCACGGCAGCCGAGATCGAGGCGATGCATGCCCGCACCCTGGCCGATATTCTGAACAACGTGACCGGGGTGCAGCTGCTCAACCAGACCGGCCCTGCCAGTTTGGCCTTCACCCTGGTGCAGGGGGCCAACTTCAACCATCTGCAGGTGATGCTGGACGGGGTGCCCCTCAACTCCCTGGCCGATAACTATACCGATATCGGCTTGGTCCCGGCCCGGATCATCGAGCGGGTGGAGATCGTGAAGGGGGCCGCTTCTTCCGCTTGGGGCCAGGCCCTGGGCGGGGTGATCAACATCATCACCAAATCCCTCCGCACGGAACGGGCTCTGGGGGGAAGTCTTTCCCTGCTGCAGGGGGAGCGGGGCACCCGGGAAACCGGGGCCGAACTCACCGGCGGTCTGAACTCCTTCGGTTACTACCTGAGCGGCAGCTTCCAGCAGGGGGACGGGTTCCAGCCCAATACCCGCACCGAGACCCACAGCCTGTTTGCCCGGCTGAGCTATGATCTGCCCAGGGACGGCCAAGTTTCCTTTACCTTGCTCAACGGCCGTGCCGACCGGGGTAATCTTGCCTATGCCCCCCTGAACTACCGGGAAAACAGTGACCATCGCAACCTGCTGCTGGTGCTGGCGCTGAACAAGCCGCTTACCAGTGAAGTGGAAGTAGAGCTGACCGCACGTCAGCATATTAACTTATATGGCAACGATACCGGCACCATGGAACCGCCCCAGCCGCTGCAGGCGCTGCATTTCGACGAGCGCACCAGTGGGGTCGGCGCCCGGCTGCTCTGGCGCACCGCCACCAACCTGCTGGCTGTGGGGGCGGAATACGAGCATGTACGGATGTCGGGCAACGATACCCTGGCCCAGACCGACCTCTATCGCCGCCGGGCCGACCGCTGGGGGCTCTACCTGAACGACACCCTCACGGTGGGGAAACTCTCCTTCTCCCCCGGCATCCGTCTCGACCTGACCGGCAGTTCCGGAGAGCAGGTCAGTCCCTCCTTCGGCGTTACCTGGCAGGTGACCGAGGACACCCTGCTGCGGGCCTACACCGCCACCGGCTACAGCCTGCCCACCTTCACCGTGGACCGCCCCGCCGAGAAGGTCTGGACCAGCCAGGTGGGGGTGGAGAGCAGCGCCATCCCCTGGCTCTGGCTGAAGGCCACCCTCTTCCGTAACGAAACCCGCGACATTTCCGTCTACGACTGGGACAGCAGCGGATGGAGCATGGATCGGCAGGTGCGGCAGGGGGTGGAAGGAGAGTTCCGTACCGTCCCCTATCTGTTTACCTCCCTGCGGGGGGGGTACAGCTTCGTGGATGCGGTCAATCCGGCCACCGGCGCCATCGCCAGGGACCTGCCCCGCCATACCCTGCATCTGGGGCTGCAGTACGATGACCGCCGCTATCTGCAGGGAATGCTGAACGGTCGCCATATCTGGTGGAATGCCGCGGACTACCATAATGGCCGCTACCAGGGGCTCATCTGGGATCTGCACCTGACCGCCACTCCCTTTGGCCGCGGTAACGGCCGTCCCGAACTGCTCCTTTCTCTGCGCAACCTGTTCAACGGCTCCCAGTACCTTGACGAAGCCTATCGCAACCCCGGCCGCAGCATCGAAGGCGGGGTGAGGTTCAGGTTTTGAGGCGCCTGTTCTTCCGGATAGTCCTGGTGGGCTGCCTGCTGCTGACGCCGTTTGCGGCTGAGGCGTACGAGGTGCTGATACTGCAGAGCAGCCCCTCGCCGGTCTACGACCAGGTACTGCGGGGAGTCCGCTCGGCGCGGCGTTTCTCCGAACGGCTGCTGGTGCTCTCCGAGTATAGCGAGGTCGATCTGCAGCGGATTGTCCGGGAGGAGCGCCCCCTGGTCATTCTGGCCCTGGGGGATGAAGCCCTTGCCCTGGCCCGCACGGTGCGCCGGCTGCCGGTGGTGGGGCTGCTGGCCTCCAGCCTGCGGGCCGTTGCCGGCAGCCATCCCGCCCTGACCGGCGTCGAGGTCCAGGCATCGCCGGAGCGCTATTTGACCATGTTTCAGCATTTGAGGGTCAAGCGGGTCGGCATGGTCGGCAGCCCGACGTTCAGCAGCCACTATATCGGACGGGCCCGGCAAGCGGCCCAGCGCCACGGGATCGAGCTGGTGATACGGGAAGTGGAATCCGCCCGTGAGGTCTCCGGGCAACTGGCCTCCCTGCGCGGCAGCGTGGATGCGCTCTGGTTGTTGCCGGACAGTACGGCGGTGGCCCGGGAAAACGTGGAAGCCTATTTCCTCTTTTCCATGCAGCACCAGGTGCCGGTGGTGGTCTTTTCCGCCGCCTACCTTCCGGCCGGTGCAGCGGTGGCGCTGGAGGTCGACCGCCACGACACCGGTCGCCAGGGAGGAGAACTGATCGCCGCCCTGCTGCGGGGCGAAGGGGTGGCGGAGCTTCCTCCGGCAATGCCGCGCAAAGCAGTGATCAAGTATAACCAGACCGTGCTGCGCCGCCTGGGGATACCGCCGGAGCAGGTGTTGCGGGGTGTGGAGCAGCCATGAAGGCCCGCCTTGCGCGCCTGAAACAGTTCACGTCCGGCTTTCAGGCACGAATATTCATCGCCTTTACCGTGTTGACCCTGCTGATCGCCCTCTGGGTGATGGCGGTGGCCGTCAATAACGAGGTGCGCAACTACCGGGAGCGCGCCAATGAAAGGGTGCGGCTGTTGGCCGTCATGCTGGCGGACACGGTTCGCCTTCCCCTGTTTGCCGGTGACGTTCCCACCCTTGAGCGGGCCGCCGACAACCTGCTGGCCTTGCCGCAGGTGGCCCGGATCACCATCCGGGATGTGGAGGGGCGGGTGCTGGTCAACCGCATCGTACGGCCGGCGCTGGAGGCCGATGCGGCGACCACTGCCTCGGCGCCGGTCATTGCGGCCAGCGGCAGCCCTGCTGCGGACAGTGCCCTTTCCGGGATTCCCGCCGTGGCCCCTGCCTCTGTCGGCACCGTTACGGTGGTGATCGACACCAGCGACCTGCGGCGGGCCATCCGGATGACACTGGCGAAGAGCTGTGCCGTGGTGCTGCTGTTCTGGCTGGCGGTACTGGCGGTCACCTATCCGGTGCTGAAGCGGATCACCCGCTCCTTCCACACCCTGATCTCCGGGCTGGATACCATGAAGGAAGGTGATTTTACCCTGAAGATCGCCGTGGACAGCGACGACGAAGCCGGTCGGGCCGCCCAGGCAGTGAACCGCCTGGCTGCTGCGCTACGGGAACGGGAGGCGGAGAACCGGACGCTGCAGGCCGAGCTGGTCAGTGCCATGCGGCTGGAAGTGCAGGAAGAAAAGCGAATGATGATGGCCAAGTTGATCCAGACTAACCGGATGACCTCCCTGGGGCTGCTCATCTCCAGCATGGCTCACAATATCAACACCCCCAACGGTGCCATCAAGCTGGCGGCCCAGCACATTCAGCGCTCGTGGCACGATATGCGGCCGCTCTTGGAGTCCCTGACCAGGGAAGAGGGCGATTTTCAGGTGGGGGGACTTCCGTTCAGCGAAGAAGAAAAGGAGTTTTCCAGCGCCGTGGAGTCCATCTGCCGTAACGCCGAGCGGGTGGAACGGGTGGTGCAGGACCTGCGCACCTACAATGTCGGCGAGCGGAGCCGGTTCAGTCGCGAGATGGCGGTGAACCGGGCGGTGGAAGGGGCGCTGACCATCATCCGCGCCCATGGCCGACAGGCCGAGATCGCGATCAACCTGCGTCTTGCCGCCGACCTGCCGCTGGTGACCGGCAACCAGCACCAGATCGAACAGGTGGTGGTGAACCTGCTGCTGAACGCCATGCAGGCCATGACGGAGGAAACCGGCACCGTCACGGTCACCACCAGCTACGATGACCAGGCCGGCGAAGTGCTGATCGTTGTTGCCGACGAAGGGGGGGGCATTCCCGAGGGCGTCATGTCGCATCTCTTCGAACCGTTCTTCTCCACCAAACTGCACAAGGGTGGGAGCGGTCTGGGACTCTATATCTCAAACTTCATCGTCACCGAGCACAAGGGACGGCTTATCCTGGAAAGCACTCCCGGCATCGGTACCGTTGCCACCATCCGCCTGCCGGCCACCGCCGATTCTGCCCCGCTGGGCCGTTCGAACGCCTAATCCTCTTCGCCGTACCGTTTACCTTCTATCCGGGCCAGCCGCTTCTGCAGCGTGGGCCTGCTTATCCCCAGCAATTCCGCGGCAATACCACGGTGTCCGTTCGACTCGGCCATCGCCTCCTCCACCAGAAACTGTTCCACCTCATCCAGCGTCGGAAACTCGGGGAACACGCCATGCAGAATGAACTGCTGGCTGCCCACCCGGCGCAGCAAGGTACCGGGCCGCTTTGTTCCCGGCTTCAGGTCGTGGAAGTCTTCCAGCATCAGGATATCGTTCCGGGAGTAGGTCAGGGCGATGCTGACCCGGTTGATCAATTCCCGGACGTTACCCGGAAAATCGTAGTTGAGCAGGGCCTGGCGGGCTTCACCGGAAAGCCGGGGAACAGGTCGGTTCATGTGTGTGCAGATCTGTTCCAGGTAGTGGCGGACCAGGGGCAGGATATCCTCCCGCCGTTCCCGGAGGGGGGGGATATGCAGGTGCAGGGAGCTGACCCGGTAGTACAGGTCCTGGCGGAAGGAACCGGCGGCAAGCAAACGGTCGAACTGGGCATTGGAAGCGGTGAGGATACGGGCGTCGCTTTTGTGCAGCACGTCGGAACCGAGACGATAATACTCGTTTTGCTGGAGCAGCCGCAGGAGCCGTACCTGGGAGGCGGGGCTCAGATCGCCGATTTCGTCCAGGAAGAGGGTGCCCCCTTTGGCCTGCTCGATCAGCCCCATCCGGTTCTCAGTGGCGCCGGTATACGCACCCTTCTTGTGGCCGAACAGGGTGTCGGACAGCATGGTGTCGTCCAGTGACGCCACGTTGACCGTTACCAGCGCTCCCTTGAGTCCGCTGGCCCGGTGGATCGCCTTGGCGATCAGCTCCTTGCCCACGCCGGTCTCGCCCGTGATCAGCACCGGCTGCCGGGAGGTGCGTGATGCCTCGATGATTTTGAAAATCGCCAGCATCCGTTCGTTGCAGGTGATGATATCGCTGAAGAACTCCGGGTTGGCCAGGGGCTGGCCCTGCAGGTAACCGGTCAGCTTGCGGTTCTGGCTGGTCAGTTCTCGCGCCACAAAGGCTTTCTGTACCACCGACACCAGTTTGGCGGCGTCCAGCGGCTTGGTGATGTAATCGTAGGCCCCTTGCTTGATGCAGGTGACCACGTTGCCCAGGTCGCTGACGCCGGTCAGGATGATCACCGGCAGATAGGGAAAGAGACGGATGATATCGGACAACAGTTCGGCACCGGTTACTCCCGGCATGACCCAATCGAGACAAATGACGGAATGTTTTCCCCGCGCCAGGATATGCACTGCCTGGGAACCGTCCTGCAGGGTATCGGACGATATGGCGTGGGATTTGAGGGCGCGCTGCGCTTCGGCGAGGAAATCGGCGTCGTCGTCGATCAACAGGACGCACTGGCTGTCGGGCTGCTGGTCCGGTTCGGTCATGGTCATCATGCTCCCTTACTGGAAATGGCGATGCGAAAAGATAGCAGAAGCCGTGCCAAATTTGAATCTCTGCCGGTTTTGCCGGGCATTGCAAGAAACTTTAAATTGAAAGAAACTTTACACAATTTTTAAGCAGCTGAAACTGCTGTGTTTTTTAGGGGTATGTCTGGTGGATTGAAAGAAGTTTTTCAAAAGCTTCTGGAGCATCTTGGTGGGTGGCTTTTCTAACGTGTTGATATCAAAACAAAAAGTCTCCTCTCGTCACTCGGCACGCAATGTGTAAGGTGAAGGTGTTCCGGGACGCACCACTGCAATACGTGTCAATTCACTCGTCCCGAGCAGAGGAGAAGCAACCATGGCATCCATTCTGGTCATTGATGACGATACCACAGTCACCGAAAAGCTGGGCACGTTGCTTTCAGAGGCCGGCAACGAGGTCACCACGGCGGACAACGGCAAAGCCGCCCTGAAACTGTTGGCCCGCGAACACTTTGACGTG
The DNA here is from genome assembly GCF_933509905.1 of Trichlorobacter ammonificans. GTDB lineage: Bacteria > Desulfobacterota > Desulfuromonadia > Geobacterales > Pseudopelobacteraceae > Trichlorobacter > Trichlorobacter ammonificans. The sequence continues at coordinate 393,617 of NZ_OW150024.1, forward strand.
GTCATCACCGACATCGTCATGCCCGAGGCGGACGGTTTCGAGGTGATCCGGCACCTGATCGGCCGGACCAGGCGTCCCCGGATCATCGCCATGACCGGCGACACCGACCGGCTTGACCATATCATGCTCAGCCGGGTGGCCCGTTGCATGTCGGTCAACCAGGTGCTGCACAAGCCGTTTTCCGACCAGGACCTGATGGCCTCCATCGCGGGATAGGGAGGGTGATATGGCACACAGGTACCAAGTCCGGACCGGAGACATGCTTGCAGAAATCGCACGGGACTCGTACGGTACCGCCCCGCTCACCCGGAAGCTGGCCGACTACAACGGCATCACCAACCCCAACCTGCTGCGGGTGGGAGAGTACCTGGAGCTCCCCGCCCGCCTCGTCCTGGCCCCTCCCGCAGCCGTCCCCGCCGCATCCGGAGCATTACAACCGCCCCACAGCCTGGAAGGGATCATCGCCACCTTCGGCGACATCAGGCGCCATATCCGGGACGACGGTCATCTGAATCCTGCCTGGGAAACCGGACACCTCGCCACCGCCCCCATCCCCTTTGCCATTCCCCTCTCCTGGGACCGCACCCGCCGGGTCCAGGGAATTTATTGCCACAAACTGCTGGCCCCGCTGGTCAGCGATCTTTTCCGGGCTATCCAGCAGGAAGGATTGCAGGAACAGATCACCACCTTTGGCGGCTGTTTCAACTGCCGCCCCAAACGTCAGAGCAACAAGCTTTCCACCCACAGCTGGGGGATCGCCATCGACCTCAACCCGGAGACCAACCGGCAAGGGAGCCCTGGGGATATGAGCGGCGAGCTGGTGGCGCTGTTCAAGCGGTACGGCTTTGCCTGGGGCGGCACCTGGAGCGGCAGGAACAAGGACCCGATGCACTTTCAGTTCTGTACGGGGTATTGAGGCTGTGTTTGAGACTTGAGCTATGCGGTGCCAGCTGCAAAAACTAAAAAGGAGGAACGAAACATGGGATGTAGTGTGATGGTATTCACCTGACAGTTGGCCATTTTCAGTTGGTGGCCATACTGCCCTTGAATGGTAAAAGATGAAGTTGCTCAGACTAAATCTTTCCATCAAGGAGAACAGTATGACCACCGCCGAGAAAGTATCACGAAGAAAGCTCAGTTTGCTAGAGTTGGCCGCCGATCTTTCGAATGTCAGCAAAGCCTGCAAGCTCATGGGTTATTCGCGGCAGCAGTTCTATGAAATCCGTCGAAACTATCAGACCTACGGTTCAGCCGGTCTGGTTGATCGGATGCCCGGAGCCAGAGGCCCGCATCCTAACCGAGTCGATGAATCTGTAGAGCAGGCGATTCTTGAACACTGCCTGGCTCATCCCGGTCATGGCCCGCTACGTGTTGCCAACGAGTTAGCTCTTAAAGGTACCCAGGTTAGCTCAGGAGGCGTTCGCGGAGTCTGGAGCAGGCACAACCTGCTGACCAAACAGGAACGGATGCTGCGACTTGAAAAGAGCGTCCGGGAACAAGCCTTCGAACTGTCAGATGAGCAGATCAGGGCCTTGGAACGGTTCAGCCCTGAGTTCAGGGAGCGTCACATCGAAACCAGCCACACCGGCGATCTCGTAGCAGTGGACACCTTCTTTGTCGGCACTCTGAAAGGCGTCGGCAAAGTCTACCTGCAATCGGTCATTGATTGCTACTCACGCTACGCCTGGGGCAAGCTCTACACCAATAAGCTGCCGGTCACTGCCGTGCATGTGCTTAATGAAGACGTACTGCCGTTCTTTGAAGAACATGACGCCCGGATCAGCACCATCCTCTCGGATAATGGCAGGGAGTTCTGCGGCAGGCCGGACAATCATCCCTACGAGCTGTTCCTACAGCTTGAAGAGATCGAGCACCGCACCACCAAGGTCAGACGTCCGCAGAGCAATGGCTTTGTCGAACGGCTGCACAGAACCTTGCTTGACGAACACTTCCGGGTAATGGGCCGCACCAAGTGGTACGAGTCGTTGGACGAGATGCAGACCGATCTGGACACCTATCTCAAGACTTACAACTACGACCGCCCACACCAAGGCAGAAACATGCTTGGCAGGACGCCATACACGGTTTTCATAGACGGCTTGCCAAAGAACGACGATTCAGATACTGAGGACTACAAACTGGCAGCGTAAATCACGACCCATTCAAGGGCACTGTCAGGTGAATACTATCTCTGTACACATTCATTCCATCAAAAATGACCTGACTGTTGTCGACTACGGTGCCTCGAGGAGAGGAGCCTACATAATCGAGGGGAGAGGTGTGATCATTTGTGCGGAGCCCGCACCGGACATTGCCGTTGCCTTCGAATCCAACCTGTCTTTTTCGTTGAAATCGATTGTTGAATCGGCTGACAACGTTACCGCAAAAAATAAGTTGACTGAACATATCTTCGATCTGGCAAAACGCAGCCAAGCCCTCCAGATGCAACGTGAGGCATTGTATCGCTTGTGTGAGTTGCAGGCCAACACGGGCTTGAGCGCAAGCGACCTCATCAGGCTTTACGCCACCGTCATTAAGACCTCACAGATCATCGCCATAAAAGAATTTGCAAACTCAGAAGTGCCTAAAAATGTAAAGGACGCTTTCTTGAAGGAACTGGTTTCAGAGGACGTACTGAAACCAAATCCAAAGGAGAAGACAAAATGACAGATCAGTTAACTCAATTGATGCATTGCAAGCAATTAATCAGTTTTCTTGTTCCTGCTATGGCAAAGCCTCTCAAGGGAATTGTCGAATCAGTCAACAACGACAAGGTAACCATTTTGGCAGACTATGCAGGCGAACGAATCAGAATCGTGACACATCCCAATACAGTAGTTCTGGTAGAGCGAGCTAACTGACTCCCTGGCGATAGACAACATTTCCGAATGAGGCGGCGGGGGTAGATTCTAGTTCAAGGTGCACCACCGTAGTGTGGAGGTAAAAAACGAGAGGACATAGTGGGTTTCTGGTAGTGTTTGAAGCGCCAACGACAAACATTCCAGGAGGAACCCACCATGTCCTAACGCCATCTTACCTCAGAAGAGCGTTTTGCCATTGAACATTTTCTTCGCCAAGGCATGAGCTTTCGGGAGGTAGTTTTTTGTCTTGGCCGGAGCCACACGACCTATATCGCGGGAATGGCAGCGCAACAGTTCAAAGAACCGCTATCGTCATCAAACGGCTCAAAAGCGTTCGGACTGTCGCCACTCGCAGCCACGCCACTACCGTTGCCAGAACCGGCCGCTCCTTGTCGGGTATGTTGACGAAAAGCTGCGCAACAACTGGGCGCCGGAACAGATTTCCGGACGTATTTGCCTCGATTACCCGAACGATCCACGAATGAGGATCTGTGCCGAAACAATCTATCGGTGGATCTACACGGCAGCACGGACAGGAGGAAACTTCCATTGCTGTTTGCGCCGTGGCTGTGATCGGCGGCGTCCACGAACCGCTTACGGGCACGGTAAACGTTTTGCGCTCGAACGCCGGGATCGCCGAACGTTCAGCGCTTGTAGCAGACCGCACAAGGGAGCCGAGCGGGACGACTATCTTTCGGAAATCGGCAGCGGCTCAAGCTGGCTTTCCTACCACGTGGCAATGATCCTGGCCCTGCAACAGTTCTTCATCTCCCAGCGTCACAGTCCTGTCCCCGGTTTTGTGGTGATCGATCAGCCGAGCCAGGTCTATTTCCCCAAGAAACTTGCGGTGCGCGAAGAAGAAACCGTTGAGCCGGATTTCAAGGATGAGGACATCGCGGCAGTGCGCAAGGTGTTCAACGTGCTCAGCGAGGTTGTCGGCGCGGCTGATGGGCGGTTGCAGGTGATTGTGCTCGACCATGCCCCACGTGATGTGTGGGGAGATGTTGGCAATGTTACAGCGCCGGAGGAGTGGCGGGAAGGGAGGAAGTCGGTGCCGGTGGAGTGGGTTGAGATTAGTAATTAGGTTGTTTATGAATGCGGCCTCACACTACAAACCACCCGCAAACAGCCCCGACCCGCCGTCGCGCTGCTGAAGTTCTGCCGGCCGTTGCCAGGAAGCGTTGAGTCTTCAATATCTCATCAGGCCTACCCTGTGTTTATTTGAATCGAAAAACATTCGGCAACCTGCATAACACCAGCGCCATGACGCGCCACATTCCCCGTTGACGCCCCCCACTCCGGTTGCTACCCTTCCCCCATCCCATCTTTCGGAGACAACCGATGACAACCCAGCACCAGCGGATCGTGATTCTGGACGGCTATACCGTGAACCCCGGCGACAATCCCTGGGACCCGGTGACGGAGCAGGGGACGAGTGCGGTGTACGACCGCACCCCGCCTGAGCTGGTGCTGGAGCGGGCGACCGGTGCCGAAATTATCCTGACCAGCAAGGTGAAGCTGACCGCCGCCATCCTGGAACAGTTGCCAGAGCTGCGTTTCATTTCGCTGCTGGCCACCGGGTACAACAACGTGGATGTGGAGGCCGCAGGACAGCGGGGGATCATGGTGGCCAACGTGCCGGCCTACTCCACGGAGTCGGTGGCCCAGACCACCTTTGCCCTGCTGCTGGAGCTGACCACCCGGGCGGGGCTGCACGACCGGGCGGTGAAGGCGGGGGAGTGGGTAAACGCTCCTGACTTCTCGTTCCAGAAGGCGCCGCTGGTGGAGCTGGACGGCCTGACCCTGGGGATCGTGGGGTTCGGCGCCATCGGCCGGGCCGTGGCCCGGATCGGCGCTGCCTTTGGCATGAGGATACTCGCGTTCACCCCCCGTCCGCCGGCGGCGGAACTGTTCCCGGACGTGACCTTCGTGGGCCGTGACGAGCTGTTCAGCCGGGCGGATGTGGTGTCGCTCAACTGCCCCCAGACCGCCGACAATGCCGGGTTTGTCGATGCCGCCCTGCTGGGGCGGATGAAGCGGAGCGCGCTGTTGATCAACGTGGCCCGGGGCGGCCTGGTGAACGAGGCGGACCTGGCCGCTGCCCTGCGGGACGGCGTCATTGCCGGGGCCGGGCTGGACGTGGTGGCGGTGGAGCCGATGCAGGCGGACAATCCGTTGCTGACCGCTCCCGCCTGCATCATCACCCCCCACATCGCCTGGGCCACCCTGGCGGCCCGCCGCCGCCTCACCGCCGTTGTGGCGGCCAATGTCCACGGCTACCTGAGCGGTGCGCCGATCAACCTGGTGAACAGTGCCTGGCTGCGGAAACCGGCGTAACCGCTTCCGGCCCGGCGTGGCTGTCGCCGGATGAAACGGTACTTGCGCGCTGCCCGGAAAAGCGTATAAGACAGAGATATATCCAGCAGTGTGGAGTCTGTCATGCGCGATCCCCTGACCCTCGGTTTTTCCCCCTGTCCCAACGATACCTTCATGTTCTACCCCCTGGTGCACGGCCTGGTGGATACCGGCGGCTTGTGCTTCAACGAGCGGCTGGAGGATGTGGAGACCCTGAACCGCCTGGCGGTGCAGGGGGTGCTGGACGTGACCAAGGTTTCCTACGCGGCCCTGGGGCATATCCGGGAGGAGTACGGGCTCTTGCGGGCCGGCAGCGCCCTGGGGCGGGGCTGCGGACCGCTCGTGGTGGCGCGGGAGCCGTTCGACCTGTCGACGCTGCGGGGTAAAACCATCGCCATTCCCGGCCGCTACACCACGGCCCACCTGCTGCTGCGGCTGTTCGATCCCTCCCTTGCACTGTTCCTGGAGATGCCGTTTCACGAGATCATGGATGCGGTCATGACCGGCCGGGTCGATGCCGGGGTGATCATCCACGAGTCCCGCTTCACCTACCGGGGGTTCGGTCTCCATGAACTGCTGGACCTGGGGAGCTGGTGGGAGGGGGAGACCGGCCTGCCGATCCCGCTGGGGGGGATCGTGGCCCGCCGCAGCCTGGGGGGAGCAACCATCACGGTCATCGAGCGGGCCCTCTCCGCTGCCGTGGCCTATGCCCGGGACAACCCGGCCGCTGCGGCCCGCTATATCCGCGAGCATGCCCAGGAGATGAGCCCGGAGGTCTGCGCCGCCCATATCGGGCTGTATGTGAACGATTTTTCCAAAGAGTTGGGGGACGAAGGGGAACGGGCCATAGCCGAACTGCTGCGCCGGGCCGAACGGGCCGGGGTGGTGCCGCCCTCCACGCTGCCGCTCTTTGCCGTTTGAACAGGTAAGCTGCCTTACGGTTCGGGGCAGGCATCTCCGCTACCATCCTCCCATGCCCCCCGACCGATTTCATCCGTGCGGGAGGTTGCCATGCTCTTCATCCCCACCAAGCGAACGGTACGACACGGGTTGCTGCTTGATCATCCCGAGGACGGTACCTCGCGCTGCGCCGGCTGCGATGCCTCCTGCTGCCGCGGTTTTCCCCAGGTGGAGTTGACGGCGGAGGAGTACGCCACCCTGGAGCGGCTGGGAGCCAACCGGCTGGAGTTCACCCTGAACGAACGGTTTTTTCTGGTGATCGAGCATGGCTGCGAGTTTCTGGTGGGGAAACCGCTGCGGTATCTACCAGCAGCGCCCCGCCATCTGCCGCCGCTTCGTCTGCCGTGAATCGAACCCGACAGCCTGACCGGCCCAAAGGAGAACGCCATGTCCCGTTACGAACTGCCGGCATCCGAGCTGACCCCGGAGGAGATCTTCCGCACCCGCCGCACCCTGCTGAAGGCGCTGGGGTTCATCGGTCTCAACGCCTGGCCGTTGTTGAACGCCTGCACCAACTACGCGGCCCAGAGCCGGGATGTGCGGGGAACCCTGGTAAATCTGAAGCAGATTCAGGCAGTCCGCAACCCGGCCTACACCCTGGACCGTCCCCTCACCGACCGGCTGGAGGCGGCCGGCTACACCAATTTCTACGAATTCACCCAGGGCAAGGAGGTCTGGCGCAGTGTCGACCGGTTCCTCACCCGCCCCTGGGAGGTGCGGATCACCGGCCTGGTGAAGAAGCCGCTGACCTTGTCCATCGACGAACTTCTGAAGCTGTTTCCCCAGGAGGAGCGGCACTACCGGTTTCGCTGCGTGGAAACCTGGGCCATGGCGGTTCCCTGGACCGGCTTTCCCCTGGCAGCGCTGGTGAAACGGGCCGAGCCGCTTTCCTCGGCCACCCATCTTTCCTTGCTCTCCTTTCTGAAGCGGGACCAAGCGCCGGAGCAGGGGCGGGGCAGGGTTGAGCTGTGGCCTTACCACGAAGGGCTGACCCTGCCGGAGGCGATGAACGAGCTGGCCTTCCTGGCCACCGGCCTCTACGGCCGGGAACTGCCGCCCCAGCATGGCGCGCCGCTGCGGCTGGTGACGCCGTGGAAGTACGGTTTCAAGAGCATCAAGTCGGTGGTGGAGATCCGCTTCACCGACCGCCAGCCCCCCACCTTCTGGAGCAGCCTGGCGCCGCAGGAGTACGGTTTCTGGGCCAACATCAACCCCGGTGTACCCCATCCCCGCTGGAGCCAGGAGCAGGAAACCCTGCTGGGCAGCGGGGAGCGGCGCCGGACGCTGCTGTACAACGGTTATGACGGTCAGGTGGGACACCTTTACAAGCAGGTCGATACACGCTATTTTTTCTGACGCGCTTCCGGCATGATTCGACATCCGTTTGAAAGGAATACCCTGCAATGGACTGGTTGGCCGACCCCCAGGCCTGGATGGCCCTTCTGACCCTCACCGCCCTGGAAATCGTCCTGGGCATCGACAACATCATCTTCATCAGCATCCTCACCGGCAAGCTGCCGGAGCACCAGCGGGAAACGGCCCAGAAGCTGGGGCTCTCCCTGGCCATGATCACGCGGCTTTTACTGCTCTTCTCCCTCACCTGGATCATGAAGTTGACCACCCCGTTTTTCCAGGTACTGGGGCATGGTGTTTCCGGGCGGGACCTGATCCTGATCGTGGGGGGCCTGTTCCTGCTGGCCAAGAGCACCATGGAGATCCACGACAAGCTGGAGGGGGAAGAACACCATGCCGGCGCCGCCGGGGCTGCGGTGTCCTTCAGGGGGATCCTGGTGCAGATCATGTTTCTGGATATCGTGTTCTCGCTGGATTCGGTGATCACGGCGGTAGGGATGGCCCGGCAGCTGGGGGTGATGGTGACGGCGGTGGTGATCTCGGTGGGAGTGATGCTGTTCTGCGCCGGTTCGGTGAGCCGGTTCGTTGAGCGTCACCCCACGGTGAAGGTGCTGGCCCTGTCGTTTTTGCTGATGATCGGCGTGGCGCTGATCGCCGACGGCTTCGCCTTCCATATCCCCAAGGGGTACATCTACTTCGCCATGGCTTTCTCGGTCTTTGTGGAGATGGTCAACATCAAGGTGCGCAAGAATGCGGAGCGACCGGTGAGGCTGCGGCAGCAGATCGTGAAGTGACGGTTCGGCGTGCGGACGCGCGGAGAAACTTCAAAGGCAATGGCCCGCGCAAAAACCAGATTTAAGCGGATGTTCGCGGACAAGCCACTACAAGGGTTGTAAAAAGGCTCTAAAATCCGCGCATATCCACGGATCCGCGGGGGCTGGTGCTGGCAGGCTGTTGAAAACCTGAGGTTGCTCAAAAATAGCCAGATCGTCGCATCCGCAGAAAGCCCGCGGAGGCGTAGCAGCGCTACGCCGCACAAGCGGGCTTTCGAGGACGGTGGCGAGATGGCTGTTTTTCAGCAACCTGTCAGCGCCGGTATTCCGCCGTGGGCCAGAACGGAATCCCCCCCCGTGGCGTGAACTGCCCCCGTACCGTGAGCCAGACCGGATCCAGCAGTTTCACCAGGTCGTTGCAGATCCGGTTGACACAGGCTTCGTGGAATTCGCCGTGCATCCGGAAAGAGCCCAGGTAGAGTTTGAGGCTCTTGCTTTCCACACAGAGCAGGCTGGGCTGGTAGTCGATCACGATGGTGGCGAAATCGGGCTGGCCGGTCATGGGGCAGAGGCTGGTGAATTCGGGGCACTCGATATGCAGGGTGCCGGTGCAGCCCACCGGGTTCAGTTCCGGTTTGGCAAAGGGGGAGGGAAACGCCTCCAGCAGCCCGGCGTCCGGAGCGTCGTAGCGGTAGGTGGTGGCAGTGCCTTCTCCCAGGGATTTCAGCTGTTCATGCAGGTTCATCGGTGGCGTCCTCTATGGTCGGTGTGATGTCGTTGCTGGTGCAGGCGGATACTATACATCGATTCTGCGGGGATCACCAGCAGGAGCAGGAGGGTGCGATGGATGCGGTGAGTGCGGTGCTGGCGCAGTACCGGCAGCAGGCGGGACAGGAGATCGGGATCGGCGAGTGGCTGGTGGTGGAGCAGAGTCGGATCGATGCCTTTGCCGAGGCCACCGGCGACCGGCAGTGGATTCATATCGACCCGGAACGGGCGGCCGTGGAGTCGCCCTACGGCAGCACCGTTGCCCACGGCTTCCTGACCCTGTCGCTGCTGCCCCTTCTGACCCAGGCCAACGCGCCGGGTGCCTTTGAGCGCAACTACCCCGGCATGGCACTGCGGGTCAACTACGGGCTGAACAAGGTGCGCTTTCCGGCGCCGGTGAAGCCGGGGGAGCGGATCAGGGCGCGGACCACGGTGCTGGGGGCCGAACCGGCGGGCCACGGCGTGGAGATCCGCTACCAGCTGACCGTGGAGATCGAGGGGCAGGATAAGCCGGCCTGTGTGGCGGAACAACTGGTGCGGGTTTATCCACGCTGATCGGTTGCTGAAACATAGCCATCTCGCCGCCGTCCTCGCACGCTTCCTTGTGCGGCGGAGCGCGCTGCGGGTGCGACGACCTGACTATGTTTGAGCAACCGTGGGTTCACGGCTTCCCAGAAGCAGGGTCCGCACCTCGTCGGTGTAGTTCTGGCCGTCGGTCCGTACCACCAGCGGCGGCAACACCGTGGTCTCCGCCACCCGGCCCCCCTTGGTCAGTTCAGCCAGAAACACCTTGGCCGGAGCCTCAGGAGTGCCGTGCACCAGCCGCAGCCGCCGCACCGTCAGCTTCAACTGGGTGGCAACGGCCATGAACTCCGGCAGCCGTGCCGGATGGTAGACGAAGCAGATCCTGCCGGACGGTTTCACCAGGTACTTGGCCGCGGCCAGGAAGTCGGCCAAGCCGGCGCTGGTTTCGTGGCGGGCCGCCAGTTTGCCGGGATGGGGATTCAGGCGGCCCCGTCCCGGTTTGCGGTACGGCGGGTTGCTTACCACCAGGTCCATGCAGGAGACCGGCAGGTGGCGCCGCAGGTGCAGCACATCCTCCCGCAGTACGTGCACCCGTTCCCCCAGGTCGTTCAAGCGCACATTCCCTTCGGCCAGCGTTGCCATGGCCGGTTCCTTTTCCAGCGCAGTCACCCGCGCTGCCGGGGCCATCCGCGCCAGCACCAGGGCCATGACGCCGCTGCCGGACCCCAGGTCGGCAATGGCCCGCTCATCGGCGGCAGCACTGAAGTCGCACAGCAGCAGCGGGTCCAGGGTGAAGCGGTAGCCGTCCTTCGGCTGGTCCAGCACCAGGCTGAACCGCTTCAGTTCGTCGCGGGTCAGTGCTTCAGTCTGCACGGCTGCCCCTCCGGCGGCGGCGCCACTCCCAGAGTGCCGCCAGGGCGAAGAACGTAAAGGCGGCCAGGGTGATTCCCCGGCCGATCCGGTAGGGGAGCGGCGCAAAGCTGAACTCCACCCGGTGGCTCCCCGGCGGCAGGTAGATACCGCGCAGGATATGGTTCACCGCCACCACCGGCACGGGAGCGCCATCCACCGTGGCCCGCCATCCCTGATGATATTTCTCCCCCAGCACCAGCAGGCCTGCGGCAGCGGCATCGGTTGCAAGCGAAATCCGTTCGGCCTCCAGCCGCTCCAGCCGGACGGTGCCGGAGGCCGTGCCGTCCAAGGAAACCTGGGGCGTGGTCTCCACCAGCGCCTGCCGGGCCGGGTCAAAGGAGGGGGCGGTCAGGAGATTCAGCCGCTCAGTCGGGTCGGCGGCCACTCGTGCCGTGGGCACGAGCCAGGCCTTGGGCAGTACCCCACGGTTTTCCAGGATCACTTCGCCCCCCTCCCGGAAGACGATCCGATAGGCCTCCCCCAGATGGGGAGTTATCTGCGCCAGCACCGGTTCCGTGCAGACCAGCCAGCGGACGTTCATCAGGTCCGGCAGCCGGTTGGTGAAGGTGACCCGGTCCAGGTACTCCTGCCAGCGCCGCTTCTGCACGGCGTTGGAGGTGTAGAGCACCGGCAGGCGGGCCGCCGCGAAGCGCATCGGGTCCAGGTCCCCCAGGGGGAGCACCCGGTAGACCGGCACCCCGTTCCCCGAGCTGCCCGTCTGCCCCTTCAGCCAGCGCATGGCCGGGGTGAGGGACTGTTCCGTCCGTTGCGGCGGGTCGGTCAGCACCAGGAAAGAGTGGTTCACCCGCCAGAGGTCGGCGGTGAAGAGGGCCAGCAGCGCAAGCGTGGCCACCCCGACGGAGAGGTAGCGTTTGGCCGCGGCCAGGAGCAGCAGCACCTGCAGGGAGGCCAGGGCCAGGGCCAGGCCGGTTTCCCGCTCAAGGTTGAGCCAGCGCTGGGTGGCCAGTTCCACCCCGGCCTGGTAGCGGGTGGGGCGGGTCAGCAGTTCCATCAGTTCTCCCCGCAGCCAGCCGCCGGCCAGCTTTTCCGTCAGCAGCAAGGCGGCCAGCAGCAGCGGAATGGCCAGCAGCCAGCGGAACCAGCCTTTGAGCTTCGGCGAGCGGCGGATGTCGTCGTCCCGCAGCAGGTCCAGTCCCCGGGCCGCCAGCACCGCCAGGCCCAGGGCGGTGATGAAGAGGATCATCTTGGGTACCCGGAAGCGGTCGATCCCCGGCAGCCAGTCGTAGAGGAGCTGGTAGAGCGGGGTGTACTTGCCCATGGCAAAGAGGATGCCCCCCGCCACGGCGGCCAGGGCCGCCAGGGTGATCCGGTCCCGCCGGAAGATCAGCGGCAGGGGCAGCAGCAGCCAGGGGAGCAGGCCGAAGTAGGAGGCGGTCTGGGTGAAGACCATCCGTCCCCAGTAGTAGGTATGTCCCGGCCGCGGCATATCGCCCCCTTCCTGGCGGGACAGGCCGAAGAGGCCGGGCACCAGGAAGGCTGCGGTTTCTTCCGGCGGCAGGGACCACATCATCGCCTCGTCCCGGTCAAGGCCCCCCTTGCCCTGGTTGGCGCCGGAATGGGCGCCGCGGTTGGTATCCGTGGACCAGGAGGCCAGCGGCGCCAGGGAGATGGCGGCGGCAGCCAGGAAGAACAGGGTCATGACGCTGCTCATCAGCAGGGTGCGGCCGGTGGCGGCGGTGGATTCGCCGGAGCACAGGCCGGCCAGCAGGCGGATGATCACGTAGCCCCCCACCGCCAGGCAGGTGTAGAAGGCGATCTGCCAGTGGGTGTTGAAGAACTGGAAGGCCAGCACCAGACCGGCGCAGAGGTAGGGGAACCAGCGGCGGTCGCGGAACCCCTTTTCAAGGAAGTAGAAGACCCACGGTGCATGGGCGATGGTGGCGATCTTCATTACGTGGCCGGCATTGATGAGCGACACGTTCTCGGTGCAGAGCGCAAAGACCAGGGCCCCCAGCAGCGCCGCAGTGCGGGAGCAGCCCACCAGGCGACAGTAGTAAAAGGTGCCGGCTCCCCCCAGGAAGAGGTGCAGCACCATGAACCAGGCCACGCTGGCCGGGGCCGGGATCAGGCCGAAGATCAGGCGGTAGAGGTAGAGGAACTGGGTGGAGACCATGCCGCCGTCGTTGGTATGGCCGCCGTTGATGTACGGGTCCCAGCCGGCATTGGCCAGGTTGAGTTTCAGCATTGACCAGAGCGGCGCGCCGTAGGCGTTGTAGACCCCCCAGTAGAATTCGTTGAGGATGTCCGGGGCCCGCACGATCCGGTCGGTGAAGAGGATGCCGCTGAACAGGGCGACCATCAGCAGCAGCAGGAACATAAGCGGCGGCCAGTTCAGAGCCCGGTCCTTCATGGCCGGACCTCCCGGCGTACGGTTATGTAGAGCGCTTCAAGCCGCTCCGCGGCGACTTCCCAGGAAAAAAGACCGGCCATCCGGCGGGCGGCGTTGTCACCCAGGCGGCGGGCCAGGTCACGGTCGCTGAGCAGCAGGCAGGCGGCCGCCGCCAGCCCCTCCGGGTCCCCCGGTTCCACCAGCAGGGCAGATTCGTTGTGCAGCAGGTAGTCGTTGATCTGTCCCACCCGTTCTGCCGCCACCGCTATGCCTGCCGCCGCCAGCTCCGCCAGCTTGGCCGGGCATTTGGTGCGGTTCACCAGGGTGTCGTCAAAGGGGTACAGCGCAGCGTCGGCGGCAGCCAGGCAGTCGGGCAGCCGGTCCGGTTCCAGCCAGCCGGCCATGAGCAGGTTCTTGTGGAAGCCGCCGCGGATGGCGGCCTGTTCCAGGGCCTGTTCTTCTCCGTTCGGCCCTTTTCCCACCACCAGCAGCTTCACCTCCGGCAGGCGGCGGCAGATCCGGGCCGCCAGCTCGTGGAGCCGGGGGGAGACGCACTCGAAGAAGCGGGTGTACAGGAGCAAAAGCGGCGTCTGCGGCCCGATGCCGAACCGCTCCCGCCCCCGCTGTCGGTTGCCGGCCGGCCGGGTCACCGGGCCGTTGGGGAGATAGAGGGTCCGCTCCGGTCGGGCGCCCATGCTCCAGGCCAGAGACTCCAGGGCCCGTGACGCCACGGTCACGGCGGCACCGTGCCGGGTAAGGAACCGCTCCTGGAAAGAGAAGAGCCATTTCTCAGGCCCACTGTAGGGGAGACGGTCGTTCATGCCGCCGGTCCCCTCCCGGTCGTCGCTATCCACCAGCAGGGGCGGGGCCTGCAGGCCCAAGGGCGGCATCGCCAGGAGAAGCAGCGCCGCCAGGCCGCCGTACCCCTTGGGTTTGAACAGGTGTACCAGGTCCGGCTTCCGCTCCAGCGCTTCCCGCAGCATCCGGCCGGCGATAAAGGGCGCGGCCAGGGCTCCGGCGGCAGGGCCCAGGGCGACGTTGCGAACCTCCACCCCTTCAGCCAGTTCCACCAGCCCGGCATCCTCCGGGTTGGTGTAGGGGGGGGCCACCACGGTCAGTTCGTGGCCGCGGCGCTGCAGGGCAGCGGCCAGCGGCAGCATGCGGGCCTGCAGGGTTCCCTTGGGGCGGATGCCGAACGGTGCCAGGAAAACGATCCTCATCTCAGTGTCCCATTCCCTTTTTCAGCCAGCGGTACGGGCCGCTTCCGGCCAGCCGGTAGTACAGCGGCAGCAGTGGTGAAAGCAGCACCGCCCAGCCGCCGAAGTAATCGGCATGTTTGGCCATCAGCCGCCGATGCAGCGTTGTTTTCAGGTCCGGAGTCATCACCGCAGCCATGGAGACCGGGCTTTTCCGATAGAAGAACCCGGTCTGGTCGAGGCATACCACCCGCCGTCCCAGCTCCAGGAGCGCCAGCCAGAAATCCCAGTCTTCCCAGCCGCGGCGCAGGGTTTCGTCGTAGCCCCCCGCGGTCTGCCAGTCCTCCCGGCGGTAGAGGGCGGAGCAGAAGATACCGTTTCCCAGCCTCATCCGCCAGGGGGAAAAGGGGGGCAGCCGCCAGGGGCCGGTTTCGGCGCCGAACTTCTCCGCCCGGCAGTAGACGATCCCCACCGCCGGGTCTGCCTCCAGGGCCGCCACCGCCGCGCCGAGGTAGCGGGGGCCAATCCGGTCGTCGGCATCCAGCGCCAGGATGTAGCGACCCGCGGCCTCCACGACGCCGCTGTTGCGGGCCGCGGCCAGGCCGCCGTTGGTCCGGCGGAGCAGACGGGTGCGGGGGTGCTCCAGGCTGTCCAAAATCCCCACGGTTTCCGGGGCGGTGGAGCCGTCGTCCACCACCACGATTTCCAGGTCGTCGAAGTCGGAAGCCAGCACCGAACCGATGGATTCGGCCAGGAACTCTCCCTGGTTGTAGCAGGGTATGATCACGGAGACGAGGGGCATGAACGGGTACTACCCTCCAGGGGGCGTCCTCGGGAGGAACGGAAAGACGGGGAAGCCTTACCTGAACCCGGCGGTCTGGGCCTGGTACTGGATCACCTGCACGAAGCGGACGGCGAATTCGCTATTGCAGCGGCTGCAGGTGAGGAGGAACGCCTTGCCGTTCTTCCCTTTTTCCACCGGCAGCTCGTGCTTCTGGTTGCAGTAGGGGCAGCAGGCGGTAACGGCCGATTGCGTCGCAGGCTTTGCATCGGTTTTTTTACGCGGTTTCGCGGCAGCGGGAGCAGGGGGAGGCACGACAGGGGCCGGCTGTTCAGTGCGGGGTGGGCGGTTCATGGTTGTTCGCTCCCTTCCGGTACGGGTGGCCTGCGGTAACGGCGCGGTTTCCTCCGGCGGCAATTCCGGCGCCGCCGGAACGGCTCCCCCCCGCAGTACCTTGCGCCAGAGGGCCGGCAGGGAGCTTTTGGCGTAGCGGACGGTCTTGCCTCCCTTGGTCTGGGCGGCGCCGTCCGCTACGACATAGTACCGTTCGCGGTAGAGTACCAGGGTCTGGCCGCCGGCCTCGGCGACCTTGACCCCCGACGACATCTTGTTGTCGAGCCAGAAGGACAGGGCCTCGGCCATGGCATGCTCTCCTGCGGTCCGCCGTCAGAGCCGGAAGCGCCCCACCAGGCCGGTGAGCCGGTCGGTGATCTGCTGCAGCTCGGCCGCTTCCGTTCCGGCCTTGCGGGCACTGTCCACGTTACGGTCCGCTTCCTCGACGATGCGGTGCATGTTGCTGCTGATGTCGTTGGTGGTGGCGGTCTGCTCTTCCGCTGCGGTGGCGATCTGGTTGATCTGGCTGGTCAGCTCCGAAATCTGGGAGAGAATCTCGTCCAGGGCCCGGCCGGAGCGGGCCGCCTCGCCGGTGCCCTGTTCAACGGCCGTTACGCCGGCCTCCATGGAGGAGACGGCAGCAGCGGTTTCCTGCTGGATCACCTTGATCATGTCGGCGATTTCCTTGGTGGCCCGGGTGGTCCGTTCGGCCAGGGCCCGCACCTCGTCGGCCACCACGGCGAAGCCCCGGCCCATCTCTCCGGCCCGGGCCGCCTCGATGGCGGCGTTCAGGGCCAGCAGGTTGGTCTGGTCGGCGATATCCTCGATGGTGCCGATGATCTGACCGATCTGGTCGGAACGGGCGCCCAGGGATTCCACGGTGCGGGCGCTCTCCTGCACCCGGTCGGCGATGGCACGGATGCTGGAGACAGCCGCATTCACCACCGAGGACCCGTCCTGGGCGGTGCTGCAGGCCCGGCTGGCGCTCTCGTAAGCCTGGCTGCAGTTCTGGGCGATACTCTGGGCGGTGGCTGCCATCTCTTCCACCGCCGTGGCCACGGATACCGCCTGGCCGCCCATGTCGCCCGAGTTGGCGGCTATCTGGCCGGTAACCCCCTGCATCAGGTCGGACAGATTCTTTACCTCTCGGGCCGAATCCTGGACCTGGCGCATGATGCCGTGCAGGTTCTCCAGAAAACGGTTGAAAACGACCGCCAGGGCGCCGGTCTCATCCTCCCGTTCCACCGGCAGGCGGCTGGTCAGGTCCCCCTCGCCGCTGGCCATCCGCTCCAGGGCCTCACGCATGTGGTTCAGCGGGCGGGCCACGCCGCGCCCAACCGATGCGGCAAGGACAATGGCAAAGACCGCCAGCAGCAGGGTACCCCCCAGCAGGGTCCACATCATCCGTCGCACCTGGCTGCCCACGTCGTCGACGTAGATACCGCTGCCCAGTACCCAGCCCCAGGGGCCGAACTTCTTGACGTAGGAGAGTTTGGGGTAGAGTTCACTGGTGGTGCCGCCCCCCTGCTTTGGTTTGGGCCACTCGTAGACCACGAAGCCGTGTCCGGCCCGCTCCGCCACTTCGGCAAAGGCGGAGAAGAGGTTCATGCCGGAGAGCTTCTTCTCGGGACCGTCAATGCCGTCGCGCATGAAGGTGGCCTTGTTGAACTTGGCGTCGTCAAGGAGCTTGCCGTTCAAGGCCGGTACCGTGGGATGCATGATCATTTTCGGCGTCGGCCTGCCCAGGTCGTTGATCCAGAGGTACTCCTTCCCTTCGTAGCGAAGCTTGGAGATTTGCTCAGCAGCCAGTTTCTGGGCCTCTTCCAGAGGCAGTTTGCCCGACCGCACCTCCGCGTCGTAGCTGTCCAGGATTCCCATGGCCAGCTCTACGATATGACGGGTGGCCAGTTCCTTTTCCTCCATCAGATTTTTCTTGAGATAGGGGAGCACATAGGCAAAGAAGCCGATCAGTATCGCCAGCATGGTCGCCAGCGAGATGCTGACGATCTTTTTCTGGATTGCCCAGTGTCGGTACAGTTTCATGGTTGGATCTCCTCGTGGTGCGTATGGATGGCACAAGCGTCTTTCGCGTTCAATCGAGGCGGAAAACGCGGTACTTACAGTTCGATACCGGTTCGTGCGGCAACGCCGGCGCGATAGTAGTGCTTGATTTCGCGCATCTCCGTCACCAGGTCGGCGGCGTCAATCAGACGCTGGTCGGCGTTGCGGCCGGTCAGGACCAGTTCCACGGCGGCCGGCCTCAGGCTGATCAGTTCCAGGACCTGCTCCACCTCCAGCAGGCCGAAGCCGATGGCGCCAAGTATTTCGTCACAGACAAAAAGATCGTATTTGCCCGAAACCAGGAGTTGTTTCGCCTGCTCCAGGGCTTCCTGGGCACGGTGCCGGTCTTCAGTGATATCCTTGGTGTTGACCCAGCCGGGACGACCGGTCTGGATGACGGTGAACAGCGGCGCCAGCCGGTCGGCAGCCAGCTGTTCGCCGTAGGGACCGCCCCCCTTGATGAACTGGAAAAAACAGACCGACAGCCCCCGACCTACCGCCCGCAGCGACAGCCCCAGGGCAGCGGTGGTCTTGCCCTTGCCGTTGCCGGTGTATATCTGGACGGTGCCGAGTTCGAGCGGCATGGAGGGCCTTTCCGGATGGGGAGGTCGCCTGCCTGACAGGCAATGAGGCACTATACACACGCTCCCGACTACCGGTCAAGGCCCTTGCCTGGCAGCTCATTACCGGTGTACTCTGGCCAACTCCATCCCACGGGGGAGGTACACCATGACAGCGTCACAACGGACGGGACATACGGCACGAACCGCTTTGTGCGACGAGCGGGAGAACGAAGCGTGGCTCCGGAAGCGGATGTCTCCCTACTTTTTCCAGGCCATGGCTGACGAGCCGGCGGCTGTGGCCACCCTGGCGCGGGAGCTGGGGACGCTGCGCTCCAACCGTCGCCTGATCCTGGCGGACCGTCACAACCGGCTGATCCTGGCCTGTGTTGACCAGCCGGGATCGTTGTACGAGTCGATGCGCGGCATGCCGCTCAAGTACCGGGCCGCCATCCTGGCGGCGGAGATCGGGGCATCGCTGGGGTGCAGCGGCAACCGGGAGCTTGATTTCGAGGAGATGGTGCGGCGGCACTTGGCCCGCATGGACCGGACGGGTGGCCTGCAATGCTGAAGGGTAACATTCGTCGCCGGGTATTGATTCCACTTACGCTCACCTTTCTTATGCTGACGATGGCGTTTTTTTACATCAGTTATCGCATCCGTATGAACGAGTATGTCGCTACCCTGCAAAATCGCTATGAGCGGGTGCAAAATCTTCTGAAAAATCTTATCGAGAGCCGTGCCGATACAATGTCAACCGCCATCACGTTTATCTCGGATCAAAAGCGGTTCCAACGCGCCATGCTGGGGAGCGACTGGGAGGCCCTGCGGCACCATGCTATTGTCACCCTTGAGAAGGCCCTGATTCATCAGGAGGTCTCCCACGTCTATTTTTACGATAGAAATTTCACCAAGATTGTGCGGGTGTACCAACCGGAAAAACGGGCAGCCGGCCCGGCCCGCTTCATCAAGCAACAGGCGATGCAGAGTGGGGAACCTTTTTCGGGGTTGGAGTTGGGGAGTGGTGGTACCTTCAGTCTGCGAACCATCCACCCTTGGAAAGTTGATGGGCAACTGATCGGCTATATTGAGTTGGGACAGGAAATCGGTGCTGTTTTGCAGGAGTTGAAAACCATTTCTGAAATAGACTATGTCGTGTCATATGATAAACGCCATCTCGAGCGTGACCTGTGGGAAGCGGGAATGAAAAAGGTGGGACGTCATGCCGACTGGGGGTTGCTGGCGGACAAGGTTATTGCCGATCAGTCGCTTTCCCTGCCTTCCGGCATGGCTGCCAAGCTTTTTACCGAACCAGCCGTGCATAAAAAGACCGGTCTGAGGCTTGACGTCAACGGTCGGATATACAGCGCCCGCTCCTTCCCTCTGTACGACGTGACGCAGCAGCATGTGGGCGATTTTGTCACGCTGAAGGACTCGACCGAAGAGTCGCGAGCCTTTCGGACCTTTCTCGCGGAAGTGGGGTTATTCAGTCTGCTGGTTAGCGGCGGTCTCTTCTGTTTTGCCTACCGGGTGCTGGGTAACGTTGATCGCCAGCTCTCGGAAAACCGGCAGCAGCTGAATGAGGAGTTTGCCAAGCAAGCCCGGACGAACCGGCAGTTGGAAAGTGAAATAGCCGAACGAAAGTCTGCCGAAGAGCGCCTGCTGGAACTGAACGAACACCTGGAACAGCGGGTGCAGGAGCGAACCAGCGAACTTAATAGTCTCAATGCAGCTCTGGAGGGCGCCTACAAGGATCTGCAGGCGCAGCAGGCGACCATCGTGCAGCAGGATAAGATGGCCTGTATCGGGCAGCTGGCTGCCAGCGTGGCCCATGATATCAATAACCCGATCGGATTCGTAACCGGTAACCTGGAGGTGCTCAGGAATTACTGGGCAAAGATGATCTCGTTTCTGGAGGTGCAGGAAGAGGCATTTGTCGCCAGTGCTCCAGAGTCGCTACGTACCGCCATCGAGGAAAAACGCCGGAAGCTGAAAATCAGTCACTTGGTCAAGGAGTTCGATGCCGTGGTGGCTGAGTCTCTGGAGGGAACCGAGCGGGTCAAGCGAATCGTATTGAACTTGAAGGGTTTTTCTCGACTGGGCGAGCCGGAGGCGCGGTCCATAGATATCCATGACTGTCTGGAAAGTACCCTCGGTATTGTCTGGAACGAGCTGCGTTATAAGGCCGATATCAGGAAAAACTACGGCTTGGTTCCCAAGCTCTACTGCTATCCGCAGCAACTGAATCAGGTGTTCATGAACTTGTTGATCAACGCTTCCCAGGCCATCGAGCAATGGGGGGAAATCTCCATTACTACCTGGGCCGATGATGAGAGCCTTTTTGTCGCCATCGGCGACACCGGCTGCGGTATCGCCGAAGAATATCGTGCGAGAGTTTTCGAGCCGTTTTTTACCACCAAGCAGGTGGGAGTGGGGACCGGGCTCGGCCTGCATATCGCCCACGAAATCATCCAGCGGCACCATGGCGAGATCGTCGTGAAGAACGCCGTGCCGGCCGGAACTGTTTTCACCATACGGCTGCCGCTCCATGGCGTAGAGCTGGGGGTGGCCCATGCCTGACTGCATTCGCGTCCTCTGTCTGGATGACGAAAAAAATATTCTCAACACAGTGCGGAGACAGTTGGAGGATGACAGCTTTCAGGTTTTCCAGGCGCAGACGGTGGAGGAAGCGCTACGGATTCTCGAAAGCGAGCAGCCGCTGCATGTCGTGCTGTCCGACTATCGGATGCCCGGCACTACCGGGGTTGACTTCCTGCGAACGGTTGCCGGCCGCTGGCCCTGGATTTCCGGCATCATCATTTCCGGGTTTGCCGATACCCAGGCGGTACAGCGGGCGCTGGCGGACAACCCTGCCATGCATTTCATTGCCAAGCCGTGGACCATGGAAGAGTTGCTCCGAATAGTACGGCAAGCCGCATCCCAAGCACGGGAAGTATTGACTGGAGGGTAAATTTATATGAGTGCCGAACCATGCCGCCTGCTGTACGTTGACGACGAACCCTCCTATTGCCGCCTTTTCAGCCGCAGCATGGAGGATGATGAACGTTTTCAGGTCATGACGGCTACCAGCGGGCGGGAAGCCGTGGAGCTGTTGCGGGAGTTTCCGGCTGATGTCGTGCTGACCGATCTGCTGATGCCCCAGATGGATGGTTTGGAGCTGCTGGATGAAATTCGCCGTACGCATCCCGATATTTTCGTACTGATACTGACCGGTGTTGATTCCGCAGATAAGGCGGTGAAGGCGATGCGCGCTGGAGCCTATGATTACATTCTCAAGCCGCTGGATATGGCGTTGCTACTCAAGCAACTGGAGAAAATCATTCACCACAAGCAGGTGCTGCAGGCGTCGTTGGATGGTGATGGCGCTTCGTTCTGTCTCAGTTCCATGGTCGGCAGGGACAAAACTATGCTGGAGCTGTTTGACAAGGTCCAGCAGGTGGCCCGTACCGATGCCACGGTGTTGATCAGTGGCGAAAGCGGTACCGGTAAGGAGCTGATAGCTGAAGCAATTCATCTGGGCAGTCGTCGCAAGGCCAAGCCGTTTGTACGCGTTAACTGTGCCGCCTTGACGGACAGTCTGATCAATGCCGCCTTGTTTGGGCACGAGAAGGGGGCCTTTACCGGGGCCACCGAGCGTAAGGCCGGCTTCTTCGAAAGCGCATCCGGTGGAACCATCTTTCTTGACGAAATTGGCGATATCCCAATCCAGACTCAGGTTGCCTTGCTGCGCATTCTGGAGCTTGGCTGTTTCCAAAGGGTCGGTGGTACCGAAACCATCAAGGTGGATACCCGGGTTATCTGTGCCACCAACAAGGACCTCACGCTGGCCATGGAGAATAAGGAGTTCCGCGAGGACCTGTATTATCGGATCAATGTCGTCTCCCTGACGGTTCCGCCATTGAGAGCACGGAAGCCGGACATCCCGCTGCTGGTGAGCTTCTTCCTGGAACGCTCCTGCGAGAAGACTGGGAAGCAAATTGCCGGTGTCAGTGATGCGGCCATGGCCATCCTGTGTCAGTACCCCTGGCCGGGGAACGTCAGGCAGCTGGCCAATGTCGTCGAGCGTATGGTGGTATTCTGCCGAAAACGCCATATTCTTCCGGAACACCTGCCGGCGGAGGTGTTGCCCGGGGCCGAGAATGATTTCATGCTGACGCTGCACGACAGCAGTCTTGCTGCTGCCGAAGAACTCCTCGTCCGTACCGTGCTGGAAGAAAAAAGCTGGCACCTGACCCAGGCTGCTCAGGCCCTGGGAATTTCCCGGGGCACGCTCTACAGCAAGATGGTCAGGTACGGCATCGCGAAGCCGTACTGACTCCCCCCCCCCACACACACCACCACCCATGTCTGATTACGCACTCCATTGCAAGTAATTGCTATTCCAGGAATTTCATCCCCGACAATCATAGTCCTGTTGGTCGATCGCCCGATATTGAACAAAGTTTGGCGTTGAGAAAACATGTCGTAATACCGACATGTTTTTGCATTCCGTGTTCGGAGCTGGCTGATTTGATCGCCCAATTTTGAACGTTTCGGTGTGTGAGTGCAGGTCGCGTGTGTGTAAGCTGTTGTTATTGTTCTGTTGTTTTTGTGGCACGCCTGTTGCTAGTTTTCGCTGTCTCAAGATGGGTGCTGTAAACCCCTCCCCGTTCCGGTGTTGTACGAAGCTGGCTGCCCATAGCCTCCGGCAGGTTGTCATGACGGCGGGGAGCACTAATTACTCAGGGGGCGATGTTTGCCCCTGTCTATTCTGGCTTGGAAGAAGCTAGATACCAACGAAAGGAGGATGCGCGAAAACGACAGTCTGCAGTGGTGTGCGGATACGGCTGCTTTCCGCGCATGGCGGCAGACAAAGATCCTGGCGGCGAGGAGCGATTCGCGAGCCGGGATGGGTAGCAGAGTGCAGTACGCTGGGACACACCTGAATATCAAGAAAAAGGAGAAACACCGTATGCAAATTCGCTGGAAGATGATGGGTCTTATGGTTGCTGCCAGTGCCATGTTTATGCTAGGTGGCTGCGGCGGCAAGGACGGTAAGGACGGCAGGGATGGCAAGGACGCCGCTTCGGCGGTCACGGTAGCCGCCCTGGCTCCGGAGCAATGGTCTGACCTTTCGCTTAAAGCCGAAGTTCTCAGTGTTGCCATCAACAGCCCGCCAGTGGTCAAGTTCAAGGTGAGCGACGGCGCCGGCAACCCGGTGGTGGGGCTGGCACAGTCCTCGAAGTCGACCACGAACAAGCTTGCCACCTATCCCAACGTATCCTTCTCGCTGGCCAAGCTGGTGCCCGCTACCAACGGCTCTCCCAGCAAGTGGGTCAACTACATCGTGACCGCTGTTTCCAACACCACCGGCGAAGTGACCGGCGGTCAGCGTCCCAGTACTGAAAACATCGGTAGCCTGGTTGACCATGGTGACGGTACCTATACCTATACCTTCTACCGCGACATCACCAAGGTGAAGGAACAGGTGGCGGCATTCACCGATTCCGGTAACAATCGTAAGGCTGACCTCGGCGACCTGACCTACGATCCGACCCTGACCCACCGTCTGGCGATCCAGATTTCAGGTGCGGCCCGCGGCACCGGCAGCAACACCGCTGACGGCAGCAACAGTGGCGTGACAGCAGTCAACCTGAAAGATCCGCTGAACTTGATCTATGACTTTATTCCGGCAACCGGTAAGGCGATTACCAGCGCAAATACCCAGCGTGACATCGTCAGTACCGCGAGCTGCAATGAGTGCCATAGCAAGTTGAATGCCCTCGGTTTCCACGGCGGCAGCCGCAATGAAGCCCGCTTCTGCGTGGTCTGTCATACCGACCAGCGCAAGTTCGGTCGGGCCGCTTCCACCTCGACGGGCAACGCCTTCACCGGTACTACTTATGTCGCCGACGGAGAAGTGCAGGGTGATTTCCCGGTCTTCATCCACAAGCTGCACCTGGGTGAGCACCTGGGCAAAACCGGCTACGACTATGCCGGTGTCGCCTACAACCATATCACCTATCCCCAGCCGATCACCAACTGCGTGAAATGCCACAGCAAGGCACCCCAAGCTGCCAACTGGAGTTCTGTGCCCAGCCGTCTGGCCTGCGGCTCCTGCCACGACGGCGTCAACTGGTCCACCGGCGCCGGCCATATCGGCGGCTCCGCTACCAACGATGCCAACTGCGCTCTCTGTCACAAGTCTGCCGATATCACCAGGTATCACGTAACGATTGATCGCTCTACCTCCGGTACCACCGACTACGCTTCGCAGCTTGCCTTGCCGGCAGGTGCCAAGAAAATCGAGTACCAGATCAAGGACGTGAAGGTTGTTACTCCGGCTGGTGATACCAAGCGGCGTGCACAGATTACGTTCCGTATCCTGATGGATGGTGCGCCGGTTACCTTTAAAGCATATACTGCAGGAGCAACCCAGCTGCTGGATAATTTTACCGGTGGCCCCACGCTGTATGCGGCCATTGCCGTACCCCGCGAAGGCATCGCCTCTCCGGCGGACTTCAATACATCCATTAGCGCCAGCTTGGTCAATATCTGGAACGGAACTCAGGGTACTCTGGGAGCCCGTGACGCCGATGGTTACTACACTGCAACCATTGGTCTTCCGGCCGACCTGACGGCCCGTTATATTCCCAACGATGCCGTCATGGTTTCCGGTGTCGTCGGCATGGGGGCCTTTGCCCAGACCAACGTAGCCGGCTTCACTGCCAAAACCTTCAACATTCCGGCCACCGCGGTCTGGAAGGAAGCTACCGGCACCAACGGTAACGGAGTTACGCTGAAGGCCCGTCGTAAAATCGTCGATGCAGCAAAGTGCAATAACTGCCACGGCCAACTGGGTATTGGTCCCACCTTCCACAGCGGCGTCCGGAACGGCGGCGACATGTGCGCCCTCTGCCACACTCCCGACTACTCAACGGGTCATGTCAGTGCAACGCAACTGGGCGGCGGCTGGTCGGTCAGCGCCAAGGACCTGATGCACGGCATTCATGCTGGGGCCAAGCGTGTCGTACCCTTCACCTATGACAGCGGTTATGACTTCAGCCACGTTACCTATCCGGGCGTGCTGAAGAACTGCGAACAGTGCCACCTGCCCGGCACCTACGATTTCCGCAATGCCGCCAATGCGGACGCAGTAAATTCCAACAGCCTGCTGTGGAACAATGCGGCGCACGGCATCATTCGTTCTGATGCTATCTGGAAATCCCAATGGGTGGCGGCTGGTAACTACGGTAGCCGTCCGTCCTACAGCTATACTACGAACACCTGGACGTACACCACGGGCGTCCCGGGTACCGCCGACCCCACTCCTGCAAACGGTGGTAACCTGGTTCACTCCCCCGTTGCCTCCGCCTGCTTTGGCTGCCATGACAGCGCGGCTGCTGTCAGCCACATGCGACTCAATGGTGGTTCGATTTATGAGAACCCCGCCAACGTGACTGTTGGCGGCCGGGGCACCGCTTTCACCAAGGTAGAGAGCTGCATGGCCTGCCACGGTGCCGGCAAGGCGTTTGACATCAAGGCGGTTCATGGCAAGTAAGCCGTCTTGTTAGTAGGGAAGGTACACCGGGATACGGGAAGCCGTATCCCGGTGGTCAGGTAACGACCCGGAGACAGACCGTCTCCGGGTCGCTTTCGTTGAGGTGGGGGGGAGTGCTGTACGCTCGATACTCGGTGGTCCCCTTCAGGCGTTATTGACTTTGCCTGCCGAATCGGACTATGGTTAACACCCGCTTGAGCAAGCGGTAGTGGTCGTTGAGTACGGAGCGGCATTCAAAGACGAGACAAAGGAGCTTCCCATGGCACGTTCACACGATAACGCCGTAACCACCGCAGTTCTTGCGCTCACCGCCGGCGCCCTGTTCGGCGCCGTTGCCGCCCTCCTGCTGGCCCCCGCCCCCGGCAGCGAGACCCGGAAGAGATTGTGCGGCTTCCAGGAAGATGCTGCCGAACGGGTGCGGCGCTACGCACGGGAGGCCCGTCTGCGGGCGTCCGGTGGCAGAAAGGGCGAAGACCTGCACTACGACGGCGGCGACGCCTGGATCTAGAATAGTTCCGCAGCAGTGCCCGCAAGCGGCCCGCCCGGTATCCGGTCGGGCCGCTTGCGGTTCGTCGTTCCTATTCAGCCTTCCTTTGCATCCCCGCTTTTACAAAACTATTACATCACCGTTGTGTCGGGCTTGCTATGCTGCTTCCATTACGTACTACGGAGGTCGTCAGGCAATGTTGCGCATCGGAAGATATGAGGTTCGCTATCCCCTGATTCAGGGCGGCATGGGAGTGCGCATTTCCGGAGGGAATCTTGCGGGACATGTGGCCAAGTGCGGCGGGGTCGGCCTGGTGGCTGCGGCGGGAATCGCCATGAACAGCAGCTTCTATAACGGCCGCAATTACTTCCAGGCTGAGACGGCGGCGTTCAAGGAGGAGTTGCGCAAGGCCTACGCAATCGCGCCGGATGGGGTCATCGGCGTGAACGTGATGGTGGCGCTCTCCGATTTCGAGGCCCTGGTCAAAGCTGCCATCGAGGGGGGGGCCAAGGTGATCGTCTGCGGTGCCGGCCTGCCGCTCTCGCTGCCGGAGCTGACCGCCCATGCGCCGGAAGTGGCGCTGGTGCCGATCGCCTCATCGGTGCGGGCGGCCCAGTTGATCGCCCGTACCTGGGAAAAGCGTTACCAGCGTCTGCCCGATGCCGTGGTCATCGAGGACCCGGACACCGCCGGTGGTCACTTGGGAGAGAAACTGGAAAATATCGGTACCGGCGAGTACGACCAGTACGCCACCATCCGGGCGGTGAAGCAGTTTTTCCGGGACGAGTATGCCGCCGAAATACCGGTGATCGCTGCCGGTGGCATATGGGACCGTGCCGACCTGGAGCGCGCCCTGTCCGAGGGGGCTGATGGCGTACAGATGGCTTCCCGCTTCGTGGTGACGGAGGAGTGCGATGCCGACCCGGCCTTCAAGCAGGCGTATCTGAACTGCAAGCAGGAGGATATCGGCCTGCTGATGTCGCCGGCCGGATTGCCGGGGCGGGCCATCGTGGCCAATACCACCGCCATCCGCCAGTATGATCTGGACCACCATACGCCCTGCCGGATGAACTGCCTGAAGAAATGCTCCTACAAGGAGAGTGGTGAACGCTTCTGCATCGTGACCGCCCTGGACCGGGCGCAACGGGGGGATGTGGAGAGCGGACTGGTGTTCTGTGGTACCAACGCCTGGAAGGCGGAGCGGATCGGTACGGTGCAGGAGGTTTTTGACGAGTTGTTCGGAGAATGAGCGGCGAGGGGCGTCAGCGGATCACCGGGTTGTAGAGGGTGTCCCGTTCCACCGGCTGCTTGCCGGCCATGCGGATCAGATGGCAGATCCGTTCCCTGCTCAGGCTCTGCGGCGACGACGCGCCGGCGTCGTGGCCGATCCGTTCCTCCACCACGGTGCCGTCCAGGTCGTCGACGCCGAAGGCGAGGGCCACCTGGGCGATCTTCTCACCCAGCATGATCCAGTAGGCCTTCAGGTGGGGGATGTTATCCAGGAACAGGCGGGCGATGGCCAGGGTCTTCAGGTCGTCCAAACCGGATGTCCCTCGGGTGTCCAGCTTGAGCGGCGAATTCTCCGGTTGCCAGGCCAAGGGGATGAAGACCTGGAAACCGCCGGTCTCGTCCTGCAGCTCCCGCAGCAGCTCCATATGCCGTACCCGATCGTCGTACGTCTCCAGATGGCCGTACAGCATGGAACAGTTGGTTTTCAATCCGGCCCGGTGGGCCAGACGATGAATCTCCAGCCAGCGGTGGCCGCTGATCTTTTCCGGGCAGATCCGTTGCCGTACCCCTTCCACCAGGATTTCCGCACCACCGGCCGGCATTGAGCCGAGCCCTGCCGCCATCAGGCGCTCCAGAACCGTTTCCGCCGACAGACCGCTGATGGTGGCAAACCAGTCAATCTCCACTGCCGTGAATGCCTTGATATGCAGCTGCGGTGCCGCCTGCCCGATCTCCCTGAGCAACTCCAGATAAAAATCGAAAGGAAGGTCGGGATGCAGCCCCCCCACCAGGTGTACCTCGGTGGCTCCCTGGTGCTGCGCTTCCCGTGCACGGCGCACCATCTCCTCGCGGGAAAGGGTGTAGGCGTCGGCGGCGCCGGCGGTGCGGGAAAAGGCGCAGAACGCGCAGCGGTTGACGCAAATATTGGTGGGGTTGATATGGCGATTGACGTTGAAGTACACCCTGGCGCCGTTGCGCCGGGCATTGGCCAGTGCGGCCAGCTCACCGATGGCCAGCAGGTCGCGGGATTCGTAAAGCAGCAGGGCGTCATCGCAACTGAGGCGTTCTCCGGCGTGCACTTTTTCACTGATTGTGGTAAATGATGTCATGTTGTCAGCATACGGCAAGAGCCGCGACGGTGCAATACGGTAGATGCACCGGCGGATACGGGGGGAAACCATGACACCTGAAATCGACCGGTTTTTTCAGGCAGAGGCGTTTGGTGTGGTAGGAGCATCCGAGGACCGCGGCAAGTTCGGTAATAAGGTGCTTCGCTGCTATCTGGAGAACCGCAAAACCGTGATTCCGGTCAACCCGAAGGCGGTCAGCATCGAGGGGATTCCCTGTGTGGCTTCGGTGGCGGAGCTGCCGGATACGGTCAAGAGTATTTCCGTGATCACCCCGCCGCCGGTGACCGAGCAGGTGGTGGAGGCGGCCATTGCCCGGGGGATCACCAGCGTCTGGATGCAGCCGGGGGCGGAGAGCCCGGCGGCGGTGGAGCGGTGTCGGGCGGCCGGGGTGAATGTCATTGCCGACCATAGCTGCATTCTGGTGGTACTGGGCTTCCGGGACCACTGACCCCCGCCGGATGCGGTGCATCCGGGCCGGCGGGAGGTCGCGCATGTTCCCGCTGCCATCTTTGTGTGAGGACTGGATAGACGATGCAACGGAGCAATCAAATCGGCTGGGCCCAGGTACGGGCCGGCGTCTTCATCATGGTAACGCTGCTGCTCATGGCTGGCGCGATCTTCCTAATGGGGCAGAAGACCAAGCTCTTCACCCCCACCAGCAGGCTGGTCGTCACCATGGACAACGTGGTGGGCCTGAAAGAAGGAGCGCCGGTCTGGCTGGCCGGCGTTGACGTGGGGGTGGTGCAGCAGGTCGGATTCAAGGACCCCCGTAACAGCAACGAAGTGCGGATCGAGATGGAGGTCGAGCGGGAGGCCCTGAAAAAGGTGGGGACCGACTCCCGGATTACCATCAAGACCCGCGGTTTGATGGGCGAAAAGTACGTGGATATCATGCCCTCCCAGCACTACCATGCCGTACCGGGCAACAATTTTCGCGGCCAGTCGGTGCATACCCTTGACGATGTGGCCCAGAAGGCCGGCGTCACCTTTGAAAAGTTGAACAGTATCGTAGACAGCGTCCAGTCCGGCAAGGGGACCCTGGGGCTTTTGGCCACCGATACCACCCTCTACGTCAATGCGGTGAAGTTGTCCGACGAACTGAAAATCCTGGCCGCCAACATCAACAACGGCCAGGGAACCCTGGGGAGGCTGGCCCGCAGCGGGGAACCGTATGACCGGCTGATGCAGATTCTGGCACGAGCCGACAAGACCCTTCAGGATATCCAGGCGTCCGACGGCAGCCTGAACCGGTTGATCTACGACAAGACCCTCTACACCAAGTTGGTCGCCCTGGCGGACAAGAGTAACCAGGCTGCGGACGACGTCCGGGAGCTGAACCGTAAGCTGACGTCCCGCGACAGCACGATCGGTATGTTGCTCAACGACCGCGAGCTGTATGACAGAAGCGTTTCCCTGCTGACCCGGGCCGACCGTTCCATGCAGGATCTCGAGGCGGTGTCGGCACGTATCAGAGCCGGCGAGGGGACCGCAGGCAAGCTGATTACCGAGAAGGAGTTGTACGATAAGCTGAACAGGACCGTGGATGCCCTGGAGGCCCTGGTGACCGACATCCGGAAAAATCCCGGTCGCTATGTGAAACTGTCACTGTTTTAGGAGGACGAGGAGTGATGATGTTCCGAAGTGTTCTGCTGGCGCTGGTACTGCTGCTGATGACGTTGCCGCTCCATGCGGCGAACCTGGAGGACAAGGTTGTCGAGCATACGTTCAAAAACGGTCTGAAACTGCTGATGGTGGAGCGGCACACCTCTCCCACCGTATCGGCCTGGATCCGCTTCAAGGTGGGCAGCGTGGACGAGCGCAGCGATGAGCGCGGTATCGCCCATCTGCTGGAGCATATGCTGTTCAAGGGGACTAAGACCCTGGGAACGAAGGACTACGCCGCCGAGGCGCCGCTTCTGGAACGGATTGAAGCCGCTGCCCAGAAACTGCTGGCGGAGCAGGCCAAGGGAGGCAGGGCCGATTCCAGCCTGGTGAAGCGCCTTGAACAGGAGGTGGCCGAGCTGGAGAAACAGGCGCAGCGTTTCGTGGTCAAGGATGAGTTTTTCGACCTCTACGCCCGTAACGGCGGCACCGGCTACAATGCCTTTACCTCTCGCGACGGCACTACCTACCTGATTTCGCTTCCCTCCAACAAGTTGGAACTGTGGGCAGCCATCGAGTCGGACCGGATGCGTAACCCGGTGCTGCGGGAGTTTTACACCGAACGGTCGGTGGTGATGGAAGAGCGTCGCCGTTCCTACGATGCCGAGCCGAGTGCCAAACTGTGGGAGAGCTTTGTTGCAGCCGCCTATCCGGCCCATCCCTACGGTCAACCCACCATCGGCTGGATGTCCGATATCCGCCAGCTTTCCCGCACCAAGGCGGAAGGGTTCCTGCGCCGCTTCTATGCTCCCAACAATGCGGTCATCGCCGTGGTGGGTGACATTAATCCCCGGCAGGTGATTGCGCTGGTGGAGCGCTATTTTGCTGATCTGACGCCGGGAACGCCGGTGCCGGACGTGGCGGCCCGGGAGGAGGAACCCCGTGGCGAGCGGCGGGTGGAGGTGCTGGGGGATGCGGAGCCGGAGGTGGTGATCGGCTTCCGCAAGACCGCCCTCGGTGAGCGCGACGACGAGGTGTTCGACGTCATTGCCGCCATCCTGGGGCAGGGGCGGACCTCCCGGCTGTATCGTGCACTGGTGCTTGAACGGCAGATCGCCACCAGCGTGACGGTTTTCGGTGCTCCCGGCAGCCGCTATCCCGGCCTGTTCGTGCTGCATGCCACCCCCCGTTCTCCCCATACGGCAGCTGAAGTGGAGCAGGCGCTGCTTGCGGAGCTGGAGCGCCTGAAGGCGGAACCGGTGACGTCCCGCGAGCTGCAGCGCATCCTGAACCGTCTGGAGTATGAGGAGGCGCGGCGCATGGGGACCAACGGCGGGCTGGCCCGCAACCTGACTGAATATGAAGCAGTGACCGGCTCCTGGCGTTTTCTGGCCGGATACCGGGCAAAGGTGGAAAAGGTGACCCCTGACGATATCAGGCGGGTCGCTGCCGCCTGGCTGACTCGGGAGAACCGGATCGTAGGGACGCTGGTGAAAAAAGAGCAGGGGGGTGAGGCGAAATGAGCCGTCTGTTGATCCGTGCCTTCATAGCTGTTCTGCTCTGTGTCAGCACTGTCTGGAGTGCAGAGACCGCCGACCCCCGGACCATGCGCTTTCCGGCTCTTGACTTCAGGATTCCCAAGGCCGAACGGGTTGTTTTGGATAACGGCATACCGGTCTTCCTGTTGCCGGACCGCGAACTGCCGATCGTGACGGTATCGGCCCTGATCCGAACCGGTTCGGTCTACGATCCTGTCGGCAAGAGCGGCCTTGCCTCCCTCACCGGCACACTGCTGCGCGGCGGCGGCGCCGGCGCTCTCGCCCCCGATGCCCTGGATGAGCACCTGGAGTTCATGGCCTCATCCGTGGAAAGCGCCTTCGGCAGTGACAGCGGAACCGTCGGCATGACCACGCTGACCCGCAATCTGGAGCCGACCCTGGCGATTTTTCGGGATGTACTGTTTACCCCGCGTTTCGACGAAAAGCGGCTGACCGTTGCCCGGCGGCAACTTCTCGAGGCGATTCGGCGGCAGAACGACGATCCCAAGGAGATGGCCGACCGTGAGCTGATGAAGATGATCTATGCCGGGCATCCCCTGGGTGTTGTGCCCACAGAGGCCTCGGTCGCAGCGATTACCAGGGAAGAGATCGTTGCTTTCCATCGCCGCCATGTGCGGCCCGATACCATGATCCTGGCAGTAAGCGGCGATTTTGAGCGGGAACGGCTCATCCCCCTCTTGAACCGACTGATCGGTTCGCAGCGTCCGGCGGACAAACAGGCACTGCCGCCTCTGCCGCCGGTCCCAGTCTCCTTCAAGCCGGAGTTGCTGCTACTGCCCAAGCAGGTGAACCAGTCGGTGATCCGCCTGGGGCACCTGGGGATCGACAAGAATGATCCGGACCTGTACGCCGTGCGGGTGCTGGATTTCATTCTCGGCGGCAGCTTCACCTCCCGGCTGATGATGGAGATCCGCACCAACCAGGGGCTGGCCTATAACGTGAGCAGCAGTTTCGAGGTGGGACGCCGGTTTATCGGCAGTTTCAGTGCCGAAACCGAAACCCGCGCCGATGCCACGGCCCGAACCATTGCGTTGATGACCGCCATCATCGACGGCATCCGCAAGGAGCCGGTGACGGACCAGGAGCTTACGCTGGCCAAGGAGTCGATCATCAACTCGTTCCTGTTTGGCTTCACCTCCTCCGCAAGTACCGTTGCCCAGCAGGCACGGCTCGAGTTTTACGGCTACGCGCCGGACTACCTGGAGCGCTACCGTGAGCGGATTTCCGCGGTTACCCGCGAGGATGTGCTGCGAGCGTCCCGCCGGCTGCTGCATCCCGATGCGTTCAAACTGGTGGTGGTCGGGAACGAGACGGCATTCGACCGTCCCCTCGCGGAGTTTGGCGCCGTCACCAGGGTACAACCGGACTGAGTCCTCAAGTTTTTTGAGCAACGTCCGATTATACTGCTAATGGAGGTGGACACCATGCGAATTGAATCAGGACCACAGTCAGCAGTTTCAGGCGTTTCCGCGACATCCCGTCCGGGGGCGACGGGGCGCACCCCGTCGGTCCAGGGAGGGCAGGCGGTACACAGCGCCTTCCAAGTCCAGTTGACCAACCTGGTGGAAGGTCTGTCGTCCGTACAGGCGTCGAGCGGTGTCGTTCGTCCCGATAAGGTTTCCGAGATCAGCACCAGGCTGGCCGAGGGAAACTACTCCATCAGCGGCTCGGAGGTCGCGGCCAAGCTGCTGCTGGCGCTGCAGGCCTGATTCGCTCCCCACCCTCTTGTATGAATACTCCAGAAGCCCTGCCGCCGGTTGGTGCGGCGGGGCTCTTTTTGTGTCAACAACCTTGCATAAGCAGCATGGTCCATGGTAATTTTGCCAAGTTTGCATCGCTATAATCATTCTGTTGGAAAAGGAGCATCCGTGAACACTCGAACTGTTGTGAATCTGGCCCTGATTGCACTGGCCGCCCTGTCCCTGACCGCCTGCCAGGGGCAGCAAGGCAGCAGCTCCACCCCTGCCACCTCCGGCAAGGACGCAAAGGTGTTGGCTTCCGTTAATGGTGTCAACATCACCAGTGAGGACTTCGATCGCGAAGTCAAGGCGCTGCCGGAATATATCCGTGGCATGACCGAAACCCCCCAGGGGCGCAAGGAGATGATCGAGACCCTGGTGATGCGTGAGCTGATCCTGCAGCAGGCTGCCAAGGACGGCGTCGACAAGAGCAAGGATGTCGAAGAGAAAATGGCGGAGCTGAAAAAGCGGATCATCGTGGACACCTACCTCAAGAAGCGGGTCGAGAGCGATGCGAAGATCAGCGATGAAGAACTGAAGAGCTTCTACGAGAAGAACCAGGACAAGTTCAAGACCGGTGAGCAGGTCCGCGCCAGCCATATCCTGGTGAAGAGCGAACAGGAGGCCAAGGATGTCCTGACCCAGCTGAAGGGCGGGGCAAAGTTTGAAGACGTTGCCAAAGCCAAGTCGGTCGACTCCTCCGCATCCAAGGGAGGGGACCTGGGCTGGTTCGGCAAGGGGAACATGGTGCCGGTGTTCGAAAAGACCGCCTTTGCTCTCAAGGAGGGTGAGGTTTCCGGTATTGTCAAGAGCGAGTTCGGCTTCCACATCATCAAGCTGACCGGCAAGCGGGCTGCCGGTGTCCGTTCCCTCGACGAGGCAAAGGAGCAGATCAAGGCCGCCCTGCTGCCCCAGAAGCAGCAGCAGGCGTTCATGCAGCTGAAGGAAACCCTGCGCAAGGGGGCCAAGATTGAACTGAAGGAGCAGGATCCCGCCGCTGGTCCGGAGGCTCCGGCACCCCATGGCGCCATGCCCGCCCAGCCCGCCCCTGCAGAAAAGAAGTAATCGCTTCCCTGCCGGGAGCAGCCCACGGCTGCTCCCGGTTTTTCACGAATGAGGTGTCCCGTGATACGCACGCAGTTTGTCACCGCTCTGCCGTTGCTGGCGGTGTTGCTTATTTTGAACGGCTGTGCCGGCGGACCCGAGCCTGTTGGCGAGGAAACGGCGCCACCGACCCAACCGGCCCTGCGGATGCCACTGGTGCCGACACCGCCGGCCCTTGCTCCCGGTGCGTCCCGCGTCAACGGCATTGCGGCGGTTGTCAACGATGAGATTATCACCTTCCGGGAAGTGCTGCGCGAGGCGGAGCCGTTGCTGCGTGAAGCTCGCAAGAAGGGGCCGCTGGATGACAAGGTGCGGCGCGAGCTGCGTGCGACGGTACTGGAACGTCTGATTGAAAAGCGTCTGACCGAACAGAAGGCTCGGGAGCTGGGGATCAAGATCGGTGACGACGAAGTGCGCCAAGCCATCGATGATGTCAAGCGCCAGAACAATAACATGACCCAGAGCCAGCTTGAGGCTGCTCTGCAGGCGCAGGGATTCAGCGTTACCCAGTACGAGGCGCAGGTCAGGGAGCAACTGGAGCGGTTACGCCTGATCAGCGTTGAGGTCAGGGCCAAGGTCCACGTGTCCGATCGCGAGGCGGAGGCCTATTACGAGGCCAACCGACAGAAGTACGCCGAGGAGGAGCGGTTCAGGGCGCGCCATATCTTTATCAAGGTCGATGAAAAAGCGCCGGAGACCGAGGTGCGTCAGGCCATGACCAAGGCGCTGAACCTGCTGCACGATGCCCGTAGCGGCAAGGATTTTGCGGAGTTGGCCCGCCAGTTCTCCGAAGATCCGGCCGCCAAAAAGGACGGCGGAGACCTGGGATATTTCAAGCGGGGTGACATGCTTGCCGACCTCGAGCAGGCACTGCTGCCGCTCAAGCCGGGGCAGGTGGGGGAGCTGGTGATTACGCCGTCGGGCCTCCATATCGTCAAGCTCGAGGAGCGTTCCAGCGTTGCCTTCAAACCCTTTGAGTCGGTCAAGGCGGAGATCGTGGAGCAGCTGTACCGCACCAAGCAGGAGGAGCGGTTTGCACAGTGGATGAAAGAGCTGCGCTCCCAGGCAAGCGTCGAGCTACGGGACGGCAACGGTATTCTGTAGCTGCCGAGCTTTACGATCAAACGTACGAAGCCCCCGTGGGATTTATTTCCCCGGGGGCTTCGTACGTTGTACCGCTGCCATGCCGCTACGGCTGTACCTTCATTTCGTCCGTTTCGGCAGGTAACGCAGAAACTCTTCCGCAGTCAGCTGCTTCTTCCTGATCAGGTGGGCCACCTCCCGGCTGATGGCCTGCTTTTCTCCCTCCTTCATCTCCTTCTTGAGCAGGATGAAGACCGGCATGTTGCGGCTGTAGGGAAAGAGACGGAATTTTTCGAGCAGTTCGAAGGCACACATGTCCGGCAGATGCAGGGAGCAGAAGGCAAGGAACTTGGGGTGCAGGGAAACCAACGCCAGGGCTTCCTTGGCGGTGTAGCCGTTCACCACGTCGTAGCCGACGGCCGTCAGGGTTTTCGCCAGTGATTCGTCGCCGGCACGGGTGACCAGCAGGGCCTGCAGATCCCAGGTTTCCACGTCGTCGGTCAGGCCAAGGGCGGTGAGACGGTCGCTCACATACTCGGGATCAATGGGGGCCACAAAGAAACCGGCAACCGGAAAGACGCCCCCCACCTTGCCGGTTTCGCTCAGAAAGACCGGCATGACCGGAATATTGCGGGTTTCAGGGCTCCCCTTGATCCTGAGCAACAGGCCCCAGCCGTCGGCGGAGTGGGGAGAAATATCCAGAACGATTCCCAGCGGACGTTCAGGTTCCGAGCGCAGCAGATCGTCGTACGTCCCGACGCAGGTGCGGTAGCCCGCCATGGTCAGGTACTCACGGACTATCGCTTCCCGCCCGCTGTCCGGGGATACTCCCATGATCCAGAGACATCGTTGTCGGGAAGCTTCGCCCATGGTTTACCCCCGCACTACCATCCGTTTTTTCATTCTGCCGCCCATGGCGGCCATCTGGTGTTTCTGGAGCTGTCCGACGCTTTCCAGGTGGAACTGGTACCAGGGATCGCCAAAACTGCGCATCTTTATCTTACCGCCGGTGGCTAGGTTTTCAAGGTTGTCCGTGATGTGGGGGTCGCCGGGCAGCTTTTTGAGGCCCCGCTCCAGCACTTCCTTTGCCTTGCTCCGGTCGCCGCACTCTTCGGCAAGGCAGTAAGCGTAGAGATTCCAGAGCAGTGACTCCTTGCCGTTCCACTGCACGGTCTTTTCGAAGGTTTTTTCCATCTTGTCGCGTTTCTGGCGTTTGAGGTAGCAGATTGCCAGCATGCTCATGGCGACCCAGTTCTTGAAGAACGCTTTTTCAAGATGCGGGAAGGCGTTGGAAAAATCGCGCTTGACGTAGTAAGCCATGCCGAGCTGGGAGTTGACTTGTTCGCTCAGGTAGATCTGCCAGGGGGCGAATCTGAGGACATCCTTCATCCCCCGGATCGCCTTTTCGAACCGCTGGCCCTGCAGGTCCTTCGCAGCCAGCTCAAGCGCCGCCATGACCTTTTTCATGATGATCCGGGATGCCACGACAAAGGCAACGGTGGAAATGACCAGAGCGATGAGCAGGGCCCACCACCAGACCAGCTTGAATGCCACAACGGAAATGAGCGCGATCACTGCGCCCAGGGCGGCGCAGAGCAGGATGGAGTACATGCAGAGAACCTCGTCTGTGTAGTGGTGGGAGAACTGCTATCCCTTTGGATTTTTGGGTGCTGCGCTGTTTCGGGCAACCACCAGGCGCTTTCCGGGCAGCAGAGCTGCCGTCTCGTGTTTCAGGTTGTTCCAGGCGGTGAGCAACGTGGTGGAAACCTTGAATTTCCTGGCAATGGTCCAGAGGGTGTCGCCCTTGCGTACCGTGTAGTAGCGGATATCGGGTGTCGCCTCTTCCCGTCGTCCCTCACGGGCAAAATTCACCGACTGGCGGGCCGGCACGACCAGGGTGCGGCCGGCCACCTTCTGCGTGCGGCCTAAGCCGTTCAGTTCCGCCAGCTCGCCTGCCGAGGTGCCGAACCGTCGTGCCACTGACGCCAGGGTGTCCTTGCGGCCGGCATGATAACGGCCGTAGAGCGTTTTTTCCGTGTACCACTGTTCCACCGGAATCCCGGCTATCGCGGTTTCGAATCGTTTGCCGGTCCCCTTGGGCACCCGCAGTTCAAAATCGGGGTAGTTGGGGGGCGTGCACCAGTGGCGCAGGGAGGGGTTCAGGTCCTTGATGGTCTGCACCGTCGTGCCGGTGAGGCGGGCGACCAGTTCCAGGTCGGTTCGGGCCTTGATCACGACCGTATCCGATTCGACCACCGGAATGGCAACAATTTCATTGAAACCGTACCTGGCGGGGTCTTTGGCAATGATGGCGGCCGCCAGCAGCTTGGGGACGTACTCCTTGGTCTCCCGCTTCAGGTATGACCCCTTGCTGAGTTCCCAGAAGTCCGTGGTGTCGTATTTGTCCATGGCCCGCATGATCTTGTTTTCGCCGGCATTGTAGCCGGCGGTGGCCAGGTGCCAGTCGCCGTTGAACATGCCGTAGAGATCCTTCAGGTACATGGCGGCGGCAGCGGTTGCCTTCACCGGGTCCCGGCGTTCGTCGACCCACTGGTCGATCCGTAGCGCGTAACGCCTGCCGGTGGCCGGCATGAACTGCCAGGGGCCCACCGCGCTGGCAACAGAACGGGCATGCAGTCTGAAGCCGCTCTCGATCATGGCCAGATAGACCAGCTCTTCCGGCAGCCCCTCCTTGCGCAGCACCTCCCGCATCATCGGCAGATAGCGGGTGGAGCGCTGCAGCCAGCCGGCAAAGGTGGCCCGTCCCTTTGTCTGGAACAGCGTGATGAACCGCTCCACCTTGTCGTTCAGGGCCAGGGGAAGGTCAGCCGCCGGCAGATCATCGTCCGGCAGGTGCAGGTCGGCGATGGGGTCGTTGTCCTGCCCCTTGTGCAGCTCTTCAAGGGTGAAAAGGTTGGACGGGGGAGCAGCTGCCGATGATCCCGTACCCTGCTGGATAGCGCTGCCGGCCGTAGACCCGGTCAGGGCCTGGGGCTGGATCAGTTCATGCAGCAGCGACTGCACCGGCTCACCGGCATGGGCCGGCATGGCGATGGCAAGCAGCAGCGTCAGCAGATGGAGAGGGCGCACGGGATTGACCTTTTGCGTTGGGGGATGACAACAGGGGGCATAGTATAGACGGAGCGGCCCATAATGTCAAACGAAGGCAACCATTTGATTTTTATGTTGCTTTTGAGGAGGTGGGTGACGGCGGTTCAGCGCGGCAGAAATTTTTCCAGGAGCGCCATGATGATCTCGAAAGCGATCAGGATGATGATGATCCATTCCAGGCGTGCGGCCCTGCGGGCGTGGGACAGGGAGGAGAAGACCTCGGTGACGTTCATCAGGGTTTCGGATTTGTGCTTGATCTCCTGGTAGCGCGGGGTCAGCTCGAACAGGTCGGCCATGGTCAGGTAGAGCCGGTCCGCCTCTTCGTTGTTCCAGGTTATGTCCGGCTTGTCCAGCACCATGATGTGGGAGATGGAGGTGTATTTGAAACCCAGCACCGCGGCTGCCAGCCGGGCCAGCCGGCGGTCCGGCAGCTCCAGCACCCCCTGCTCCAGCCGTCCGATCAGCCCGCCCACGTCGTCGAACACCGTGTCGATCCGTTCCTCGATCAGTTCCAGGGCCACCGACTTGGCAATGACAAAGCTGATGATCTCCGGCAGTTCCTCACGGAACAGCGGCGCCGTCATGCCGTCGTTGGTGATGGCGGTTTCAGCTCCGGCGACCACGCTCAGGCGGTAGTCGTCCCGGAAGGGGAGACGGGTCTGGTTTTTCAGGATCTCCACGTGTTGTTTCAGGCCGTCGAGAAAGCGGGCGATGATGTCGTCAGCGCAGTTGAGGAAGACCAGGCTGCCGAAATAGTAGAGGTAGACCCCCAGGGTATCGCCGGCTACCGAGGGGGTGAAGGTGACCGGGTGCAGCCGCATTGGCTCCTCCCAGCGGAAACGGCGCGGGATGGCCAGTCGGCCGGCCAGCCGGTTCAGATCCAGTTCGCCGTTGACGGCAAAGGCGATGAACGTGATATCAGTCATGGGGGGCTCCTGCTGTGCAGTGTACCACGGCACAGCTCCAGATCAATTGCATGCATCGGAGATAACGGCATCATGCCGCGCCCTAGGCAACGCCAGCTTGACAGCGCGGGAAATGTCTTGTATGTGCCGACCGGTAGGAAACCGCCAGCGGTGAACTTTCTTCCCCCGAACGGCAGGATATTGCCTGGACCGTTTCTGCCGGATGCCGGATCTGCTCTTCAAAGGACGTGCCCATGCTTACGTTGCCCCAGTGCCTGATCGCCACTCTGCTGCTTCCGCTCTTGCTGACCGGCTGCGCCGACAAAAAACGGACCGTGGACAAACCGCCGGTTGCCGTTGAGCTTGCCGTTGCCGCCACCGCAACGGTGCAGGACGGCATAGACGTTACCGGCACCCTGGAACCGAAATTCAGCGTCGATGTCAAGACCCAGGTGCCCGGCCTGATCCGGGAGGTCTACGTTACCCAGTGGGTGCGGGTAGCCAAGGGGCAGCCCCTGGCTCGTATCGATCTTGCCGAGACCGAGGCCCAAGCCAAGCGGGCCGAAGCAGCGGTGGCGGCAGCAAAGGCGCAAGCTGCCCAGGCCCAGGTGACCTTGACCCGGGCTGAACGGGAGGAAGCCCGGCAGTTGAAGCTGAAGGAGGCTGGTCTGGCCACCCAGCAGGCGGTGGACGACAGCCGCACCGAGACCGCTGCCGCCCGTGCCCGTCTGGCAGCTGCCCAGGCCCAGGTCGGGGTGTCTGAAGAGGAGGCTCGTCAGAGTCGTGCCCGCCTGGCCAAGGGGCTGGTCACGGCGCCGATGGACGGGGTGGTGGCGCTCAGGGAGGTGAATGTGGGGGACCTGGCCGGCGACGCGGCGGCCGGCAAGCCGATTTTTCGGATCGTGGACAATCGACTGCTCAACCTGACCGTCACCGTTTCGTCGGCCGACTCCGCGCGGGTCAAAACGGGGCAGCCACTGGAGTTCTCCGTTGATGCCCTGCCGGGGCAGACCTTCCGGGGCAGGGTGATGTTCATCAACCCGGAGCTGAGCAGCGTTGACCGGTCGCTGAAGGTGGTGGCCGAGGTGAAGAACCAACCGGAGCTGCTGAAGGGAGGGCTGTTTGCCAAGGGGCGGATCATTACCGGCAGCCGCGGCACTGTGGTGCAGGTACCCCGCTCCGTGCTGGGTGCCTGGGACAGCACCGCCCGAACGGCCGTGCTGTTTGTTGCGGAAAACGACACGGCCCGGCAGCGCACCGTGAAGACCGGCCTGGTCAGCGGCGATCTGGTAGAGATCGTGGAGGGGCTGAAGACCGGTGAACAGTACGTGGTCCGGGGCGGCTTCACCCTGCGCGACGGCGACCGGATTCTGGCGCAGACACCGGGGGCAGCCAGGTGATCCTCGCCGACCTCTCCATCAAACGTCCGATCTTCGCCACGGTGGTGATGCTGGCCCTGGTGGCCCTGGGGCTCTTTTCCTACCGCCGCCTGTCCGTGGAGATGTTTCCCAACGTGGAAATCCCGGTGATCTCCATTGTCACCAAATACCCCGGCGCTTCGCCGGAGACCGTGGAGCGGGAGGTCTCCAAGCGGATCGAGGAGGCGGTGAACCAGGTGGCCGGGGTGAAGCACGTGCTCTCCTATTCCCGGGAGTCGGTTTCCACCGTGGTGGTGGAGTTCCGGCTGGAGGAGCGGATCAACGAAGTCTCCCAGGAGGCCCGGGCCAAGATCAGTTCCATCCGGGGGCAGCTTCCCAAGGAGGTGGAGGAACCGATCATCCAGAAGCTGGATTTCAACGCCATGCCGGTGGCGGCGGTGGCGGTGCAGTCCTCCACCCTCTCCCAGCGGGACCTGACCACTCTGGTGGACAAGAAGATCCGGAAGCGGTTCGAGAGCGTGGCCGGGGTCGGCAAGGTGGACTTGGTGGGCGGAGCCAAGCGGGAGGTGAACGTTCGGGTCGATCCGGTGCGGCTGGAGGCGCTG
Source organism: Trichlorobacter ammonificans (assembly GCF_933509905.1). Taxonomy (GTDB): domain Bacteria; phylum Desulfobacterota; class Desulfuromonadia; order Geobacterales; family Pseudopelobacteraceae; genus Trichlorobacter; species Trichlorobacter ammonificans. The sequence continues at coordinate 434,900 of NZ_OW150024.1, forward strand.
GGACTGGGCATGAACGACCTGGTCGCCGGCCTGCAGAGCGAAAACGTCAACACCCCCCTGGGGCGGATCACCAGGGGGGGCACGGAATACCCGCTGCGGATCGAGGGGAAGCCGGACCGGGCCGAGGAGTACCGCCGGATGGCAATTGTCGGAACCAACGGCCGGCCGGTACGGCTGGGGGAGGTGGCCGAGGTCACCGACGGCGTGGAGGAACAGCGGAAACTGGCTCTGGTGGGCGGCCAGCCGGCCATCGGCCTGGATGTTTACAAGCAGTCCGGCGTCAATCAGGTGCAGGTGGTTGATAACGTCAAGACGGTGATAGCCGCCCTGCAGCGTGATCTGCCCCAGGGGGTGACGGTACAGCTCGTGCGGGATGCCTCCATCATGACCCGCCAATCCCTGGCCGATGTGGAGGAGACCCTGATCATCGGCGGCATCCTGACGGTGCTGATCGTGTTCCTGTTCATCAACTCCTGGCGCTCCACGGTGATCACCGGCGTGACCCTGCCGATCTCGGTCATCTCCTCCTTCATCGTCATGAACGCCATGGGCATGACCCTGAACGTCATGACCCTGATGGCGCTCTCCCTGGCCATCGGGCTTCTGATCGACGACGCCATCGTGGTGCGGGAGAACATCGTCCGCCACCTGGAGATGGGCAAGGATCATATGGAGGCCTCCCGGTTCGGCACCGCCGAGATCGGTCTGGCGGTCTTTGCCACCACCATGTCGATCCTGGCGGTGTTCGTGCCGGTGGCCTACATGCGGGGCATTGTCGGAAAATTCTTCTTCCCCTTCGGCATCACCGTCTCCTTTGCGGTGCTGGTGTCGCTGTTCGTCTCCTTTACCCTGGACCCGATGCTCTCCTCCCGCTGGCACGATCCCTCCATCCATATGCGAGGCAAACGGACCGGCATCGCCCGCTGGCTGGAGCGGTTCAACGACTGGTTCGACGCCGCCGCCGACCGCTACCGCACACTGATCGCCTGGGCCCTGGCCCATCGCCGCGCCGTGGTGGTCAGCGCCGGCATCGCTTTTGTCGTCGGCATCGGGGTGATGGGCACCCTGGAGTCCTCCTTCATGTCCACCGAGGACAAGAGCGAGTTCCAGGTCTCCTTCCAGACCGCCCCGGACGCGGGGATCAGGGAGACCGAAGGCCGGATGCGGCAGGTGTTGGCCCAGGTGAAGGATATTCCGGAGATCAGCCACACCTACGCCACCATCGGCGCCGGCGACAGCGGTACGGTGCGGGACGGGCTGCTCTATATCAAGCTGAAGGAAAAGGCGGAGCGGAAACGGGGACAGTTCGAGATTCAGCGCCAGGTGCGGGAGCGGCTGCGCACCGTGGCCGGCATCACCTTCTCCATCGAGGAGGTGGGCGGCGTCGGCTCCTCGGTAAAGCCGCTCAACGTCAATATCTACGGCGACGACACCGCCCTGCTCAAGACGTACGCGGCCCAGCTCAAGCAGGAGCTGTACCGGGTGCCCGGCATCGTGGACATTTCCGCCACCCTGGAGTACGACACCCCGGAGTACCGGTTGCGGGTTGACCGGGAGCGGGCACTGTCCGCCGGGGTGGACAGCGGTACCGTGGTCTCCACCCTGTCCCGCCTGGTGGGGGGGGAGGCGATCTCCACGTACGAGGATGAGGATGGCGATGCCGTTGACCTGCGGGTGCGGTTGCCGGAGAGCCTGCGCCAGTATCCGGCCCAGGTGCGCTCCCTAAAACTGGCGGTAGCGGACGGAAACGGGGGGAGCAAGCTGGTCCCGCTGGCCAGCGTGACCACCGAGCATACCGCCGCTTCTCCCACCGAGATCAACCGCCGCGACCTCTCCCGACTGGTGACGGTGTCGGCCAACCTGGACGGCATTCCCATCGGCACGGCAGTCAAGCAGGTGGAACTGGCGGCGAAAAAGGTCCCGATGGCGCCGGGGTACCGGATCGGCTTTGCCGGCGAGGCCGAGGATATGGCCGAGTCGTTCGCCTTCATGGGGGAATCGCTGATCCTGGCGGTGCTGTTCGTCTACCTGATTCTGGCGGCCCAGTTCGAATCGTTCTTCGAACCGCTGGCCATCATGTTCTCCCTGCCGCTCTCCATCGTCGGCATGGCCGGCATGCTGCGGATCACCAACGACACCATCAACATCATGTCCCTGATCGGCCTGATCATGCTGATGGGGCTGGTCACCAAGAACGCCATCCTGCTGGTGGACTACGCCAAGGTCCTGCGACGACGGGACGGCCTGCCCCGCACCGAGGCGGTGATCGAGGCGGGCCGGACCCGGTTGCGGCCCATCGTCATGACCACCCTGGCCATGATTTTCGGCATGCTGCCGCTCTTCCTGGGGATCGGTGCCGGTGGCGAAGGGCGCGCCCCCATGGCCCGGGCCGTGGTGGGGGGCTTGATCACCTCATCGCTTTTGACCCTGATCGTGGTGCCGGTGATGTACACCTATCTGGATGACTTCAGCACCTGGCTGAAGCGGAAGTGGCAAGGGGATCATGTCTGACGCCACCCCCACCGTACTGCTGGACTCCTGCGCCGAGGGTGCCTACGGCCGCTCCTGGCGCTTTTCCGGCCACCTGGGCACCCTGGCCGCCATGACGCCGCAGGAGGTGCCGGTGGTGCTGGCCCAGGCCGAGGCTGCCGCGCAGCAGGGGCGGTTCGCCGTCGGTTTCGTGGCCTACGAGGCGGCCCAGGCCCTGAATCCCCATCTCCCGTCCCTGCCACGGACAGGGCTGCCACTGGCCTGGTTTGCCCTGTTCCGGGAGCGGCAGGCCGTATCCAGCGGGGAAGGGCTGCCGGAGCCCGGCGGCGCACTGCCGGTACTTGCTCCCCTCCTCAACCAGGAAGAACATGCGGCTGCGGTGCAACGGATTCATGAGGCCATAGCCAGCGGTGAGAGCTACCAGATCAATTATACCTTCCCGTTGCAGGGCTGTTTTGACGATGACCCGCTGCAGTTGTACCGGCAGCTTTTGCAGAGCCAGCGTCCGGCCTTCGGCGCCTTTATCCACACCGGCAGCCACACCATCATCTCCGCCTCGCCGGAGCTGTTCTTTGAGCTGAAGGATGGCGTCGTCGTCACCCGGCCGATGAAGGGGACCGCCGTCCGGGGGCGCCATCCGGCGGAAGACCGGCTGCTGGCCCGCGATCTGTGCCGTTCCGCCAAGGAGCGGGCCGAGAATCTCATGATCGTGGACCTGCTGCGCAACGACCTGGGGCAGGTGGCCCGTACCGGCACGGTGCGGACCGAACTGCTCTTTGCCTGCGAGTCCTATCCCACGGTGCACCAGATGACCTCCACCATCTCGGCGCGGCTCAAGCCCGGCACCGGGGTGGTGGAGCTGTTCCGGGCCCTGTTCCCCTGCGGTTCCGTCACCGGTGCGCCCAAACGGCGCAGCATGGAGCTGATCGCCGGCCTGGAGCGGCACCCCCGGGGAGTCTACTGCGGCGCCATCGGCTGTCTGGCTCCGGGGGGCGAAGCGGTCTTCTCCGTGGCGATCCGCACCCTGTTGCTGGACCGGGAGCAGGGTACCATCAGCATGGGGGTGGGCAGCGGCGTTACCTGGGAATCGGACCCGGCCGCCGAGTATGCGGAATGCCTGGGCAAGGCGGCGTTCCTGCGGCAGGCTCCGCCGCCGCGGCTGCTGGAGTCGCTGCTTTTGGACAACGGCAGGTATCCGCTGCTCGACCGGCATCTGGACCGGCTCTGCTGGGCCGCCTCCCGCCTGGGACACCGTTGCGACCGGCAGGCCGTGGCGGCAGAGCTGCTGCGGCATGGCGCGGGAACGACCGGCCGCCACAAGGTACGCCTGCTGCTTGACATAAACGGCGACATCACCATCGAATCAGCGCCCCTGGTGCCGCTGCCCCAGCCGTTGCGCCTGACCCTGGCCGCCGAAGCGGTCGATCCGGACGATCCGTGGCTCTACCTGAAGACCGAGCGACGGGAGCGGTATGCAGTCGCCCGTCGCGAACATCCGGCGGCCGACGAGGTGTTGCTGTGCAACAGCCGGGGGGAGTTGACCGAAGGGACCTTCACCAACCTGGTGCTGAAGCTGGACAACCGGCTGGTGACGCCGCCGCTGGCAAGCGGCCTGCTTCCCGGCGTGATGCGGGAGGAGTTGCTGCAGCAGGGAGTCATTGTTGAACAGGTTCTCTATCCGGCAGACCTTGAAAAAGCCGAGGAAATCTGGCTGCTAAACGGCGTGCGCGGCTGGCTGCGGGGAGAGCTGGCCAGTTGAAAGGCATTTTGCCGCAGGGGGCGCAGAGGAGAACCACGAGGTGAAACAGATGATTTTGAAAGCAATGGATCTCATGATGGCAGATTATTACGGGGAGCCACCGGCTACCTTTACGGTTGCGCGTAACAAGCGTTTTTCCTCTGTGTGCCTCCGCGCCCTCTGCGCTGCGCTGATTCTGCTTGGTTGCAGTTTTGTCACACCCCAGGCCCTTGCCGCTCCGCAGGTGCTGACGCTTGACGATTGCCTGCGCATCGCGGCTGAAAAGAACCGTGACATCCAGAAGGCCCGTGAATACGCCGCCTATGTGCAGGGCCGCTACGTTGAAGAGCGGGCCGCGGCCCTGCCGCAGCTCGCCCTGAACGGCGGCTTCGGCTATGCCCGGGATGAAAGCAGCCGCCAGATGTACGGCGGCAAGGCCCCGCTTCAGTCAAGCCGCAGCGTTGACCTGACCCTTGGCCAGCCGCTCTTTACCTGGGGGAAGATCGGTGCCGCCATCCGGGCTGCCGAGGTGGGGCTCAAAACCGCCGACGAACAGTTGCGGCTGTACCGGCAGGGGGCCCTGCGCGACGTTTCCGTTGCCTTCTACGACCTGCTGCTGGCCAGGGAGCTGCACCGCCTGGCAGAGGAGAATCTGGCACAGAAGAAGCGCCATCAGGAGGAGGCCCGCCGCAAGTTCGCCACCGGTGTGGCCACCGACTATGACGTGCTGGCTGCCGACGTTGAGGTGGAAAATGCCGCTCCCGACCTGATCCGCGCCGCCAACACCGTCAGGACCGGCCTGGACCGCCTCCGTTTCCTTCTGGCACTGGATGAGGAAGATGTTGACGTAGCCGGCTCACTGGCTGCGGAACCTGTTTCGGCTCCGGCGTTTGAGGAGGCCCGTGCGCAGGCGCTGGAAAAGCGGCCGGAACTGGGGGATCAGCGGCTTCGGATAGGAATCTACGGTGAACTGGTCACCATCGCCGAAGCGGAAAACAAACCCCGCCTCGACCTGAAGGGTGCCGCCGGATGGCACCAGCAGGAACTGCGGGATATGACCCCGTCCGGCCGTTCCGAAGGCTTGGCCTGGAGCGCCGGCGTCTATCTTTCCTTCCCGTTCTTTGACGGCCTGAAGAGCAGCGGCAGAACGGCGCAGGCCAGAAGCGACCTGCGCACGAAACAGATCGAGGAACTGAAGCTGCGGGACAGCATCGCCCTGGACGTGCGCACGGCCCGCAACGCCCTGGTCGAGGCCGCCGACGTCATGCAGGCGGTGAAAAGCACGGTACGCCAGGCGCAGCGGCTCTTGCAGATGGCGGAAAAGGGATTTGAATACGGCGTCAAGACCCGCCTTGAGGTGGACGATGCCCAGACCAGCCTGTTGCGGGCCCAGACCAACCTGGCCCGGGCCTCGCGGGATTACCACGCAGCCCGCACCAACCTGCAGTGGAGCATGGGGGTGCTGGGGGAGGAGGCGGTTCAGGGGGTGTCCGTTGCAATATCCCAAAAACCTTGACCTTTTCCTGTGGTGCGTGCTAAAAATACCGATTCGAATTATTGCCATTTCCCACGAAGGAGACACACCATGGAACGTACCTTTGCCATTATCAAGCCCGATGCCGTCGAGCGCGGTCTGACCGGAAAGATTCTGGACCGGATCGAAGAGAAAGGGTTCAAGATCGTCGGCATGAAGAAGATCCACCTGACCCGCAGCCAGGCCGAAGGGTTCTACTATGTCCACAAGGAGCGGCCGTTCTTTAACGATCTCTGCAGCTTCATGTCCCGTTCGCCGGTGGTGGTGCTCTGCCTGGAGAAGGAAAACGCCATCGCCGACTGGCGCACCCTGATGGGGGCCACCAACCCGGCCAACGCCGAGCCGGGCACCATCCGCAAGGATTTCGCCAAAAACATCGAAGAGAACTCCAGCCACGGTTCCGATGCTCCGGAAACCGCCGCCTTTGAAATCCCCTACTTCTTCAACAGCTTCGAGCTGGTGGGGTAGTAGCTGCTGAAACGGCCCCCGCTCCGGGGGCCGTTTTGCGTTTACACATGATGGAAAAGACTGATCTGAAAAATCTTTCCCTGCCGATGCTGGAGCAGTTCCTCCAGGGGCAGGGGAAGGAGCGCTACCGCGCCACCCAATTGTTCAAATGGCTCTACCAGCAGGATGCCCGCACCTTCGGGGAGATGACCAACATCTCCAAGACGCTGCGCGCCGAGCTGGAGCGGACCGCCGTTATCAGCAATCTGGAGGTCGAGGCCGTGGAGGTGGGGGGGGACGGTACCCGCAAGTACCTGTTCCGCCTTGACGACGGCAATGCCGTAGAGAGTGTGCTGATCCCGGACGAGGACCACAACACGCTCTGCATCTCCAGCCAGGCCGGCTGTGCCATGGCCTGCGCCTTTTGCCTCACCGGCACCTTCCGGCTGACCCGCAACCTGACCACCGCCGAGATCGTCAACCAGATCATGGCGGTGCGGCGGGACGCCGAGGTGCGCAACATCGTGCTGATGGGGATGGGGGAGCCGCTGCACAACCTGGACAACGTGATCCCGGCGCTGCAGATCATGCTGGACGGCAACGGCCTGCAGATTTCCAACCGTCGCCTGACTGTCTCCACCTGCGGGCTGGTGCCGGAGATCGAGCGGCTGGGCCGGGAGGTGACGGTGAACCTGGCGGTGTCGCTCAACGCCACCACCGACGAGCTGCGGGACCGGATCATGCCGGTGAACAAGCGGTATCCCATTGCCGTGTTGCTGGCGGCCCTGAAGCGGTTTCCGCTGCCGGGCAAGCGCAAGATCACCATCGAGTACGTGCTGCTCGGGGGCTTGAACGATACGCCGGAGGATGCCAGACGGCTGGTGCGGCTGTTGTCGGACATCCCCTGCAAGATCAACCTGATTCCATTCAACCCCCACGAAGGGGCCGATTTCAAGCCACCCACCAGGGCGGCCATCGACTCCTTCCACAAGTACCTGCTGGACCGCAACTTTACCGTGATTACCCGCAGCAGCCGGGGGGACGACATCTCCGCGGCCTGCGGTCAGTTGAAGGGACGGCTGGAACCGCGTCCGGTCGTGACTATCGGCAGCTAGACATTCTCACCCCAGGGGAGCAACCATACCATGATCAGTATCGGCGTTATCGGCGGCAGCGGCCTCTACGAAATGGAGGGGCTTGAGCAGGTTGAAGAGGTGGCGGTGAGCACCCCCTTCGGCGATCCTTCCGACCCCTACATCACCGGCGTGCTGGACGGCGTCCGGCTGGTCTTTCTCCCGCGCCACGGGCGGGGACACCGTTACCTCCCCTCGGAGGTCAACTACCGGGCCAACATCTTCGGCATGAAGACGCTGGGGGTGGAGCGGATCATCTCGGTCTCCGCGGTGGGCAGCTTGAAGGAAGCGATCGCGCCGGGCCACATCGTGATCCCCGACCAGTTCATCGACCGCACCAAGGGGATCCGCAAGGATACCTTCTTCGGCGACGGCATCGTCGCCCATGTCATGTTCGCCGACCCGGTCTGCGGCTGCCTGTCCGAAACCCTGTACCAAGCCGCCCAGACGGCCGGGGCGGTCACCCACAGGGGGGGCACCTACATCTGTATGGAGGGACCGGCCTTTTCCACCCGGGCCGAATCGTTCATGTACCGGCAGCTGGGGGGGGACATCATCGGCATGACCAACCTGACCGAGGCCAAGCTGGCCCGGGAAGCGGAGATCTGCTACGGCACCATCGCCCTGTCCACCGACTACGACTGCTGGCACGACGCCCACGACGACGTCACCGTGGAAGCGATCCTGGAGATCATCCACAAGAATGTGACCATGGCCAAGAACATCATCCGGCATGCCGCGGCTCCTGCGGCGGCAAAGCGCGGCTGCTGCTGCGCCGCGACGCTGCAGAACGCCATCATCAGCGACCGGGCGCGGGTTCCGGCGGAAACCGTCGCCAAGCTGGGCCCCATTGTCTCAAAATACTTCGCGCAGGGAGCGTAACCACCATGGGAATCGTTGTTGTCGGCACCGTTGCCTTTGATACCGTTGAAACCCCTTTCGGCAAGGGAGAGAATGTCCTGGGGGGCTCGGCCACCTATTTCGCCACCTCGGCCAGTTTTTTCAGTGATGTCTCGCTGGTTGCCGTTGTGGGCGAGGATTTTCCGGAAGAACATGTGGCCTTTCTGCGCTCCCGCGATATCAACCTGGATGGCCTGCAGCGGATTGCGGGCAAGACCTTCCACTGGACCGGCAAATACGGCTATGACCTGAACGAGGCCCAGACCCTGGATACCCAGTTGAACGTGCTGCTGCAGTTCAACCCCGAGCTGCCGGCTGCCTACCGGGATACCGACGTGCTGTTCTTGGCCAACATCGATCCCGAGTTGCAACTGCAGGTGCTGGACCAGGTCAAGCAGCCGAAACTGACCGCCTGCGACAGCATGAACTTCTGGATTTCCTCCAAGCCGGAGGCCCTGAAAGAAGTCATGAAGCGGGTGGACATCGTGGTGATCAACGAAGGGGAGGCCCGCATGCTGACCGGCGAGGCCAATCTGGTCAGGGCGGCGCGGCAGATTATTGCCCTGGGCTGCAAGCGGCTGGTGGTGAAGCGGGGGGAGTACGGGGTGCTGATGTTCACCGCCGACACGGTGTTTGCCGCCCCGGCCCTGCCGTTGGAAGAGGTGTTCGACCCCACCGGCGCCGGCGACACCTTTGCCGGCGGCTTCATGGGGTACCTGGCCAACACCGGCGACTTCTCCGAGGAGGGGCTGCGCCAGGCCCTGGTGTTCGGCTCGGTGATGGCCTCCTTCAATGTGGAGGATTTCAGCCTCAACCGGCTGAAGCGGCTCAGCTACCCGGAGATCGAGCAGCGCTACCGCAGCTTCAAGAGCCTGACCACCTTCAGGGATATCGAGCCCCTCGCCTGAGCGGGGCGGTCGCATCCCGTGCCGGGGTTTCGTTGACAAGCGGTTCGGTATCTGCTAGCTTTCTCAAGCCGTTTCGCACGGTTATCATGTGAAAGGAGGAGTCACGATGGTCCGTGGCAGCCTGCTGCCGATTCTGTCCCTTCTCCTCATCCTTGCGGGATGTGCGGCAACCTCCACCACCGGTAAACCGGCTACCTATCATTACCAGATGGGAATTTCCTATCTGGAGGAACGTAACTATACGGCTGCCCTGGTGGAGCTGACGGAGGCAGAGAAGCTCGATCCGTCCAACGCCGAACTGCAGTATCACCTGGGACGGACGCTGATCGGCAAACAGCGGCTCGACCTGGCGGAGCAGCGTTTCCTGCGTGCGCTTGCCCTGCGCCCCGCCTATTCGGAAGCCCGCAATGATCTGGGAGTCGTCTATCTCGACCTGGGGCGCTGGGACGGGGCCATTCAGCAGTTCAAGGCGGTCAAGGACGATCTCTTCTACCCGCAGCACGATCATGCGGTCATCAACCTGGGGTTGGCCTATCTGGGCAAGGGAGACTACGGCAGGGCTCTTGAGGAGCTGGAGGCGCTTCGGTCCGCGTCACCACGGAACCCGATCGTCCGGGTGGCCGTCGGGCGGGTACGTTTTGCCCGGGGGGAGCTGGAGCAGGCGATCGACGAGTACCAGAAGGCTCTAGAGATAGCGCCGAACTATGCCGCTGCCCATTTTCATCTCGGCTTGGCATTGATGAAGCAGAGCAAGCAGGCGGCAGCCAGGGCCTCGTTTGGCGAAGTGGTCAGGATTGCTCCCGATACCGAGATCGGCCGCACAGCCCTCCGGTATCTTGAGCTGCTCAGGTAGGAGGCGTCATGGAATCATGCCCCCGCGAACCGTCCGAAACGAACGAAACAGCCGCGTCTGTCGGTGAGCGACTGCGCCACTGCCGTGAGGCGGGCGGCCACACCCTCGAAGAGGTTGCCGAGGCAACCAAGATCAGCAAGACCTACCTGCGGGCCCTTGAGGAAGACCGTTTCCAGGATCTGCCCAGTCCTGCATATTTCAAGGGATTTTTGAGGCTCTACGCCGATTACCTGGGGATCAACCCCGATGACCTGATGGCCCGGGTTGCCGAATGCCAGGGGAGCGCCGGCGAAACCGCCGATGAGGCACAGCCCGAACAGGGCGGCAGGCCATGGATGGGGGGGGCGCAACGCTTTGCCCTGCCGCTGATGCTGCTGGCGGCACTGGTTCTTTCTACCCTGCTCTTCCAGCCGACCGGTCGGGAGGCCGGCCAGTCCGCCCGCCCGGACACGCCACCGCCGGCACCGTCGCCGGTTCCCCGGCAGGCGGTACAGACACCTGTTTCCAGTGCCGTCGTTCCGTTGCCGGCCGTTACCGGCGGTGAGCCGTCCCCGGCTCCTGCCGCCGAGGAGCTGCCGGCACCGTCTTTGCAACCCGCAAGCGGTTTCGTGGTGCGGATGAAGGTGTTGAAAAACGGTACGCTCACCGTTACGATAGACGAAACCGTGTCCCAGAATTATCAGGTCACCGCCGGTGACCTGATCGAATGGAAAGCGGTCGAGAACCTGGCTCTGGATATCTCGGATACTGCTGCCGTTGAACTGGAGCTGAACGGCAAGCCACTCAAGCACCAGGCCGTGCCGGGAAAATCCGCCCACCTGCTGCTGGGACCGGACGGAGTCCGCCTCTGACCGTGTCAGGTACCAAACGTCAAGGAGTCTTTCCATGCAGATAGCAGCCCGCTGCCGCAAGTGCGGCAAGGTCATGAACAGCCAGCGTATCGACAACTACCGGGTCAAGATGACCTGCTCCTGCGGATTTTCCGACTACCGTACCGTTGCCGAGCGCAGCAAGACGGTCAATCCCTACTACCATAAGGCAAGCTTCACCCCGATGATCGACAGCAGCCGCGAGACCATGGCCCTGACCATGCAGCGGGCCAACCGCGAGCATATGGAGATCCTTTCCCTGGAAGAGATCAGCATGCTGGTCTCGTCGGACTACGATCTGCCGGAGGTGTTGAGTTCGGTGGCGGAAAAGCTGGCGCGGCAGCTGAAAGCCAGCGTCTGTAACATCTATCTGGCGGAGGGGGACAGCCTGGTGCTGACCGCCACCTATGGTTTCGACCCCGGCCATATCGGCAAGATCAGGATCAAGATCGGTGAGGGGATCACCGGCAACGTGGCCAAGACCATGCAGCCGCTCAATCTCTCCAACGCCAGCCAGGACCCCCGCTACAAGGTATTTGCCGAGCTGAACGAAGAGAAGTACAACTCCATGCTTTCCTTCCCGATTGCCGACAAGCAGGATGTCTACGGGGTCATCAACGTCCAGACCACCTCCATGCGCACCTTCCCCGACGACGAGATATTCTTCGTCTCCATTATCGCCAATCTGATCCTTTCCGCCATCAAGCTCCGCCGCACCGCCGCCCGGCGTGCCGACGCCAGGAGCGGAGTGGCCGCCGCTTGACAGTGGCCGCCGCTTGACAGTGGCCGCCGCCGTGCTAGACTTTCTCCAACTGCACACGGAGGAGAGTCACGGGAATGACGGCGGAACGACTGAAGCGCGTACTGGTGGTGGATGACGAGGAAAATACCCGCCTCGCCCTGACACGGCTACTTTCCCGCGAGGGATTTCAGGTGCTTACCGCCGCCAATGGCAACGAGGCGCTTTGCCAGTTGCGCAGCCAGCCGGCTGAACTGATCATTACCGACCTGCATATGCCCGAGATGAACGGGCTGGCCTTTCTGCGGGAACTGAACCGCGAACACCCCATGAGCAACGTGATCATGATCACCGCCTTCGGTGAGGTGGAATCCTATCTGGAAGCCCTCAACCTGGGAGTGTTCGAGTATATCAACAAGCCGATCCGGCTGGAGGAGCTGAAGCGGGTCATGAACAAGATATTCCCCGACCTGCATTCTGAACACGGTCTTGAAAGGAGCACCTCGTCATGAAGCGATTCACCACCATTCTGCTGGCCACGGACTTCTCCGACACCTCGCACCAGGCGGCGGAGTACGCCCTTGACCTGGCGCGCAGCTTCGAAGCCCGGCTGCTGGTACTGCACGTCATCAACGAGCCGGTGGATCTGCGGGGGTTTTACGTACCCCATATTTCCTTCGAACAGCTGGAAAAAGAGATTGAAACCGGCGCGGCCCGGATGCTGGAAACGTTCTGTACGGAGCAGTTCGGCGACTATGGCGCCGTTGAAACCGCCCTTGCCACCGGCGTCCCCTTTGAAGAGATCCTGCGCATGGCCGAGGAACGCTCCGCCGACCTGATCGTCATCGGTACCCATGGGCGCACCGGGCTTGACCACCTCATTTTCGGCAGCACCGCGGAGCGGGTGGTCCGTTCCGCTTCCTGCCCGGTTATGACCGTCCGGGTGGCGGAAAGCTGAATCGTGGCGGCGTTGTCAGGGGGAGGCCGGCCTGAGCAGGTGGAGGCTGCCACGACCATTGTGGTGATCGATGATGAACCGGCAATCTGTCATTTGGTATCCCTGTTGCTTGCAGAGCGGGGCTACCGGGTGACCACCGCCGCTACGGCGGCCGAAGGATTGGCTGCCGCCCGTACGTACCAGCCGGACTTGGTGCTGATGGACTACCTGCTGCCGGACCTGGACGGCATTGCTCTGTTGCAGGAGTTGAAGGCAACGGTACCCGATTGCGCGGTGATCATCTGCACCGGCAGGGGAAGCGAGGAGATCGCCGTCCAGCTGATCAAGAACGGTGCCGCCGAATATCTGCTCAAGCCGTTCAATCCCCGGACCTTTGGCGACCGGATCGATGCGGTCAGGCGCCTGCGCTCCATCGAGCTGGCCAACCGGGCGCTGCAGCAGGAGCGGGAGCGTCTGTTGCTTGAAATCGAGTCCTGGAACCGCGAGCTGCAGTCCCGGGTCCGGGAGAAATCGGAAGCGCTGCAACGGGCCCAGGCCGAGATCGCCCAGACCGAAAAGCTGGCCGCGCTGGGTTACCTGGCGGCAGGCATGGCCCACGAAATTCGCAATCCCCTCAACTCCATCGCCCTTTTTACCCAATTGCTGACTCAGGGAGCCAGCGAAGCGGAAACGCAGGAATTCCTGGACAAGATCCTCAAGGAAGTGGACCGGATCGACGGCATTATCCGTCGCCTGGTGGAAGCGGCCAACCGGCGGCGCTCGGCTGCCCAGGTGGTGCTGGTGGATCAGGTGGTCCGCGAGGCGCTGGCCATTTTCAAACCCCAGGTGGAGGCCCGGCAGATCACCGTGGACTTCCGGTGTCCCACGCCCTTGCCCAGCATCAAGGCCGATCCCACCGAGCTGGAGCAGATATTCACCAACCTGTTTCAGAACGCCCTGGAAGAGATGGGGGATGGGGGGCGCCTGGCCATCGGACTGAGCGGTTCCGGAAGCGGCATTGAGATCCGGGTCGCCGACAGCGGCGGCGGCATCCGTCCCGAGGACCGGGAGGCGATCTTCAAACCCTTCTACTCCACCAAAAGCCGCGGTACCGGCATCGGCCTGCCGGTGGCGCAGCGAATTGCCCGGCTCTATCGCGGCGATCTTTCGGTCGAACACTCCTCCCCCGCCGGCACCACCTTTCTCGTGACCCTGCCGGTGACCTGCTGACTCCGGATAGCTCATGCGTTTTCTGCTTAGAAATCTGACCCTGACGCCGGGGCAGGACGAGGCCGGCCTTGGTGCTCTGGCTGCCCGTACCATTGGCCTTCAGCCCGCCGACCTGCATGATTTTCACATTGTTCGCAAGGGGGTGGATGCCCGCAAAAAGCCGCGGGTGCTGCTGGTCTATACGGTGACCTTCGCACTCGATCCCGTCCTCGCCTCCCGGCTGCCCGCCGCCTCCGTTGCCGGCCTGGAGCCCGCTCCTCCGGCGGAAACCCTGCTCCCGCCACCGCGAGCCGTCGCCGCCCCCGCCCCATCCCCCATCATCATCGTCGGCATGGGACCGGCCGGCTTGTTCTGCGCCCTGCGCCTTGCCCGGCACGGATTGACCGCAACGGTACTCGAGCGGGGCAAGCCGGTGGAGGAACGGGTCGGGGATGTTGCCCGTTTCTGGCGTGACGGGCTGCTGGACAGGGAAAGCAATGTTCAGTTCGGCGAAGGGGGGGCGGGCACCTTTTCCGACGGCAAGTTGACCTGCCGCCTGCGCGACCCCAACAGCGCCTGGGTACTGGAAGAACTGGTCCGCTTCGGCGCGCCGCCGGAAATCCGCTACCTGGCAAAGCCCCATGTCGGCACCGACCGGCTGCGCAGCGTGGTGGCGGCAGCGCGCCGCCATCTGCAACAGCTCGGCTTCGATCTGCGCTTTTCGACCCGTCTCGACGGCATTGCTGCGGCGAAAGGAAGTGTGTCGGCCGCCCGACTGGCCGGGGGCGCGGAACTGGCCTGCCGGCACCTGGTACTGGCCATCGGCCACAGTGCTCGTGATACCTACACCATGTTGGCCCGCTGCGGTCTGCCGATGGAGCGGAAGCCCTTTGCCATCGGTCTGCGGGTCGAGCATCCCCAGGGGGTGATCGACCGCATTCAGTATGGTCGCCCCCATCCGGCCCTGCCCCGGGCCGACTACGCCCTGACCTGGAACAATACCGCCAGCGGCAGAAGCTGCTACTCCTTTTGCATGTGTCCCGGCGGCCTGGTGGTGGCCGGTTCGTCGGAGGAGGGAATGGTGGTAACCAACGGCATGAGCAATCTGGGCAGGGATTCGGGGCTGGCCAACAGCGCCCTGGTGGTGAACGTGCGTCCGGAGGATTTCGGGGATACCGATCCGCTGGCGGGGGTGCGCTTCCAGCAGACCTGGGAGCAGCGGGCCTTTACGGCAGGGGGGGGCTCCTACCGGGCGCCCGCCGCCAACCTGTTGACCTTTCTGGGCAGCGGACGGGGGCGGTATGCCTCCAGCTATCGTCCCGGCACGGTGGAGGCCGATTTGACCACGGTACTCCCCCCCTATGTGACCGAAACGCTGCGTGAAGGGATTCCGGCGTTTGGGCGGAAAATGAAGGGATTCGTTACCGCCGAGGCGACGCTTACCGGGGTGGAAACCCGCACCTCGGCGCCGTTGCGTATTCTGCGCGATGAAAGCTGCCAATCCCTCGCGCTGGAGGGGCTCTATCCGGCGGGAGAAGGGGCCGGGTATGCCGGCGGGATCATGAGTGCGGCCCTGGACGGAGTACGGATCGCCGATCTGATCGCGTTGCGGGTCCTGTCGTAACACAGCTCAGAGGCTCCGAAAGCCGCTAAGGGCAGGGGTATGCAACTGCGTGGATAGCTAGCGGAGCATACTGTCCCTGGCCTCCCTGCCCGCGAGAATCTGCTGGGGCGTCACCGACCTGCTCAGCTAGTCCTTCCCGAGTCAGCCCCGTCAATTTTGCCAACTTATGCTTCAAGTCAACCACTGTTGTCCGGCAAACTTCCCTGTGTGTCAAATCTTGCACAATTTGTTGCGCTTCGCTAGAATCAACTCCGTTATTCCACTTACGGAGAAGAGCATGCAACCGATCGTCACCTACAAGGAACGTTGCCGCACCTGCTATTCCTGTGTCCGCACCTGCCCGGTCAAGGCGATCAAGGTGGACGGCGGCTATGCCGAGATCATCGACGAGCGCTGCATCGGTTGCGGCAACTGTCTGAACTGCCAGCAGAAGGCCAAGGTGGTGGTGGACCGGATGGTCAAGGCCCAGGAACTGCTGACCTCCGGCGACCCGGTGGTGGCGGTGCTGGGCTGCTCCTTCCCCGCCTTCTTCCACACCTGTACCCCCGGCCAACTGGTCTCGGGGCTCAAAAGCCTCGGTTTCCGTGAAGTGCATGAGGGGGCCCACGGCGCCCGGCTGATCGCTCCGCTTTACCGGGAAGCGATCGCCGTTACCGACCGCCCCCTGATCGCCTCCCACTGCCCCGCCGTGGTGGACCTGGTGGAACGGCACTACCCCAAGCTGCTGCCCAACCTGCTGCCGGCCGTCTCCCCCATGGTGGCCATGGGGCGCTTCATCAAGGAAACCCTGGGGACCGACACCAAGGTGGTCTACCTGAGCACCTGCATTGCCGCCAAGTTCGAGATTCAGTCGCCGGAACTGCAGTCGGCCGTTGATGTGGTGATGACCTACGGCGAGATCGATCTCTTCTTCCGTCGCCGGGGCATCAATCCGGCAACCCTGGCCGAATCGGGCTTTGACGGCATCGAGCCGGCCCACGGCCGGATGTTCACCCTGCACGGCGGTCCGTTCCGCGCCATGGAGATTCCCACCGACTTCCTGGACACGGAGACCGTCACCGCCGAGGGGGAAACCCACGTGCTGGATACGGTGCGGGATCTGGTGGCCGGCAGGATCACTCCCCGCTACGTGGACCTGCGCTTCTGCGACGGCGGCTGCATCGACGGCCCGGCCAAGAACCGGGACCTGACCCACCTCTACAAACGGAACCTGATCATCAAGTACAACAGCAGCGTGATTCCCTACCGTACCGCGCCGCACTACGCCAGTGCCCCGCCGCCGGCCAACCTGCGGCGCAGCTTCAGCGACAAGTCGAAAAAACTGCCGTCGCCGAAACCGGAGGATATTCGCAGGATTCTGCACAGCACCGCCAAGTTCAGTCAGAGCGACGAGCTGAACTGCCGGGCCTGCGGCTACGCCACCTGCCGTGAGCATGCGGTGGCGGTGTTCCAGCGCTTTGCCGATACCGGCATGTGCCTCCCCTACAACCTGCGCAAGATGGAGGAGGACCGCGGCATCCTGCTGCAGAAATACGAGTTGATCTCCCGCGAGTTGAGCAAGCAGCTCGGCGAGGAGATGATCATCGGCGACGACCGTAAAGTGGCCCAGGTGGCGGAACTGATCCGCCAGGTGGCCCCCACCCCCACCACAGTGCTGATCCAGGGGGAAACCGGCACCGGCAAGGAGCTGACCGCCCGGGCCATCCACCGGCTCAGCAGCCGGGCCGACAAGCCGCTGGTGACGGTGAACTGTACCACGCTCACCGATTCGCTGCTGGAAAGCGAGCTGTTCGGCCACAAGAAGGGGGCTTTTACCGGGGCCATCGCCGATCGCAAGGGGCTCTTCGAGGCGGCCAACGGCGGCACCATTTTTCTGGATGAGATCGGCGACATCACCCCCAAGCTGCAGGCGGAGCTGCTGCGGCTGCTGGACGTCGGCGAAGTCCGGCCGGTAGGCGGCACCACGGTGAAAAAGGTGGATGTCCGCCTGATCGCCGCCACCAACAAAAATCTTGAGCAGGGGGTTCGGGAGGGCTGGTTCCGCGATGACCTCTTCTACCGCCTCAACGTCTTCACCATCCATTTGCCGCCACTGCGGGAGCGGATGGACTCGATACCGGTGCTGGTGCAGCATTTCCTGGAAAAGGCCAGCAAAAAGCTGAACAAGCGCCTCACCGGCATGGAAGAGCGGGCCATAACCGCCATGCGCCACTACCCCTGGCCCGGCAATATCCGGGAGATGCAGAACATCATCGAACGGGCCGCGGTACTGTCCCACGATGGGGTGGTGCGCCTTGAAAATCTTCCCTCGGTCTTCCGGGAAACCCACGACGCCCATGCCGGCAGCCAGCCCGGCAGCCGGCGCGCTTCCTTCAAGGCCGAGAAGGAAACTCGCCTGAGCCCCCTTGAGCGCAATCTGATTCTGCGCTACCTGCAGGAGGCGGGGGGCAACGTCTCCAAGGCGGCCCGCCTGGCCGACCTGCCCCGCAGGAGCTTTTACCGTCTGCTGGAAAAGCACGGCATCAGTGTTCAGCGAGACCGCCGCCTGACGAGTGCCGCCAGCGAACCTGGCGCTGGTGTTATAAAGTAGTGTATACTTTTGTCCGAATTGTGTCGATACTGGCACAGTTTTTGGTTGCTACAATCAGGACGCATTTCGTCCTGATTGGGTAAGTTGTTGATTTAAGTGATAATGTCAATGGTCGGCTGGTTTTGGCACGTTTCTGGCTAAGTATACGGCATTCAATTGAACGCAAAAAAAGCGAAACCACCAATATCGACACTGATCAAAGGAGACACAGACCATGGGAAGAATGAGAGAAAACCCCCGCTACAATGTTATTTCGATGCGCGTCAGCGATTCCGAGCGCGAACAACTGGAATACCTGATGCGCCGCACCCACAAGTCGGTTTCGGACATCATGCGCGAAGCGATGCTGAACCTGACCATGCAGCTTGATCACCAGGAGGTCCGCCGGGCCGCCTGAGCCGCCCCGGGAGGGATACGCCACACAAAAAAGCGGCGACGGAATCTTCCGTCGCCGCTTTTTTACCGTCACTGCCGCAGTCGGATCAACTGATCACGATCTCGAACTGTTCCTGATGGAACCCCGGCTTGGCCCGCACCGTTACCCGTTTCTTGTATTTTTTCTCCAGCTCCTCAAGCCCCCGCCGCTCTTCGTCGTAGAGCAGGTCCGCCACCTGGGGGTTCACCGTCAGGAGCACCTTGGTCCCCCGGATATCCAGCATCTCGCGGCGCACTTCCCGGAAGATCTCGTGGCAGACCGTGGTCTTGGACTTGACGTAGCCGCGCCCCTCGCAGTAGGGGCAGGGTTCGCACATCATCCTGCCGATGCTTTCCCGCACCCGCTTGCGGGTCATCTCCACCAGCCCCAGTTCCGAAATTTTCAGGATGTTCGACTTGGACTTGTCCCCCTTCAGGGCATCCTCCAGGGCGGCGTAGACCTTGTCCCGGTTGGCCTCCTTCTCCATGTCGATGAAATCGATGATGATAATGCCGCCGATGTTGCGCAGCCGGAGCTGATAGGCGATCTCCTTCACCGCCTCCAGGTTGGTCTTGAGGATGGTGTCCTCCAGGTTGTGTTTGCCCACGAAGCGGCCGGTGTTGACGTCAATGGCGGTCAACGCCTCGGTCTGCTCGATGATGATGTAGCCGCCGGACTTGAGCCAGACCTTGCGCCCCAGGGCCCGGCTGATCTCCACTTCCAGGCCGTAGTAGTCGAAGATCGGCTCTTCCTCGTCGTACAGCTCCACCGAGGATTTCATCTTGGGCATGAAGGTGGACATGAACTGCACGATCCGGTCGTGGTCCGGCTTGGAGTCCACCACGATCCGGGTGACGTCGTCGGTGACGATATCCCGCACCACCTTCTGCACCACATCCAGGTCGGCATGGATCAGGGACGGCACCGATGCCTTTTCCTTCTTGCGCACGATCTCGGCCCAGACCTTGGCCAGGTACTGGATGTCGGCCTTCATGTCGTCTTCGGTCTTGCCCTCGGCGGCGGTCCGTACGATGAAGCCGCACCCCGGCTGCCGCAACCGGTCCACGATCTCCCGCAGCCGTTCCCGCTCTGCCTCATCCTCGATCCGGCGGGAAATCCCCACGTGGTCCACCGTGGGCATGTAGACCACGTGACGGCCGGGCAGAGAAATGTGGGAGGTGATCCGGGCTCCCTTGGTGCCGATCGGCTCCTTGGAGACCTGCACCAGCAGCTCCTGCCCC
Organism: Trichlorobacter ammonificans; assembly: GCF_933509905.1. Taxonomy (GTDB): domain Bacteria; phylum Desulfobacterota; class Desulfuromonadia; order Geobacterales; family Pseudopelobacteraceae; genus Trichlorobacter; species Trichlorobacter ammonificans. The sequence goes on from NZ_OW150024.1 coordinate 454,527, forward strand.
TCCTGGAGCAGCTCCTCAATGGGGTGCAGGACGCGGTAATCAGGGGCTGCCCCCTCTTCGTCCTGCTCCTCCTTCTTGCCGTCGTCCAGCAGGTTCTCGTACTCCTCGATGGCGTCGAACACGTCGGCCACGTACAGAAAGGCCGCCTTTTCCAGGCCGATATCCACAAAGGCGGCCTGCATGCCGGGCAGCACCCGCACCACCTTGCCCTTGTAGATGTTGCCGACGATTCCCTTCTCCCGGGTTCGCTCGATGTACAGCTCGGCGATGGTCCCCTTTTCGATCAGGGCCAGCCGCGTCTCCTGGGCCGTGACGTTGATAACCAGTTCTGATGCCATGACGAGTACCCTCTAGAGCAGAATATAAAATCGTGCATTTTCACAGTGGCGATGACGCCGAAAACAGTACGTCCAGCTTTGCCACGGGAAGCTGGCGCAGCATGGCTGCCGGCAGCCCCGTCACCGCCGCAGCCACCTCGTAGGGTTTGCCCCGGCCGATGACCATCTCCAGGGCCGTGCCATCCGCCACAAGGGATCTGGTCTCGTGACGCAGATCGATCACCTGCTGCTGTCCCTTTTTGTCGCGCACCAGCTCCCAGGACGACTGTGCCATAAATTGCACACACTGCTCGCGAAGGGTTTCCGGCTCCAGGTCCGGCAGCACCAGCCGGTAGCGGGTTGCCGCGATCAGGGTGGACAGGGATGGGGTTTTCAGCGCCGGCGAGCAGGCATCAAGCACCTGCATCCCCTCCGGCAGCACCCGGTTCAGGCGGTCCCGGCATTCGTCCGCACCCATCCGGTCCACGAACAGGTCCAGATATTCGGCCCACGACTCTACTCCCACCGAGGTGGCGGTTGCAAAGGAAAATCGCGGATGGGGGTGAAAACCCTGGGTATGGAGCACCGGGATACCGGCCCGGTAGACGGCACGGGTGAACAAATTGATCAGCTCAAGGTGGCTGAGGAAGCGCACCCTGCCGGTCTTGGAGAAACGGATACGGATGCGACGCGGGTCTGGTTCCGACACCGGCCGTTGCTGCGGTTGCTCCGGCCGGCCGCAGGCGGGGACGGTCCGGTTCCGTACGGTTGAGAAATCGCAGACGCCGCAACCGCTACAGTGGCCGAACCGGCAATCCGGGGTGGCGGCCTGCTCCAGAGCCCGCTGCAGTTCGGCTTTCAGGAAGGCCGTGGTTACACCGCTGTCCAGGTGATCCCAGGGGAGCAGTTCGTCCTGCCGCCGCTGCCGCAGGTACCAGTCCGGCTCGACACCGCACTCTGCAAACGCCTGCAGCCAGCGCTCCAGCGAGAAGTGTTCCCGCCAGCCGTCGAAGCGGCAGCCCAGGTCCACGGCCCGCTCCAGTACCGCGGCCAGACGCCGGTCGCCCCGGGCAAAGACCCCCTCCATGAAGGAAAGCTCCGCCTCCTGGTATTTGTAGTGCAACTTGCGCCGCTTCAGCTCCTCCCGGAGAAACCGTTGCCGCTCGCGGGTTTCCTCCAGTGACAGTTGCCGCTCCCACTGGAAGGGGGTATGGGGCTTGGGCACAAAGGTGGAGACCGCCACGTTCACCTCGCCATGGCCGCCGGCCCGGCGGGCCTGGGCCTTGACCTGGCGGGCAAGGTCGGCAATGGCGGCAAGGTCCTCCCGCGTCTCGGTGGGCAGCCCCATCATGAAGTAGAGCTTGATGGCCCGCCAGCCGGCGCCGTAGACGTTGTAGGCCCCCTCCAGCAGGGCTTCTTCGCTGATCCCCTTGTTGATCACCTGCCGCAGCCGCTCGGTGGCCGCTTCGGGGGCCAGGGTAAAGCCGGTCTTGCGTACCCGTCGGATCTCCTCGATCAGCTCCGGCGTCAGGGTGCCGACCCGTAGCGACGGCAGTGACACCGCCACCCGGCTGTCGGCGTACTCCGCCATCAGTTCCCGCAGCAGCGGTTCGATACAGGAGTAATCGCCGCTGGAAAGAGAGAGCAGGGATATCTCGTCGTAGCCGGTGGCCTCCAGAGAGGCGCGGATCAGGTCGCGAATCCGCTCGGGAGAACGCTCCCGCAGGGGACGGTACAGATAGCCGGCCTGGCAGAACCGGCACCCCCTGGTGCAGCCCCGGGCGATCTCCAGGGCGACCCGGTCGTGCACCGTCTTCAGGAACGGGATCACCGGGCTGTCGGGAAAGGGGGCCGTCTCCAGGTTGGCGAGAAAACGGCGGCGTACCGGGCCGTAGCCCGGCCTGAGCGGTGTTATGGCGGCCACCGTTCCATCGTGGTGATAGGAAATATTGAAAAAGGAAGGGACGTAGACCCCCTCGATAGCGGCAAGCCGCTCCAGCAGCTCCCGGCGGTCCGGGGTGACGGCACGTTTCCACTCCCGCACCGTGGCGGCGATTTCAAGCACCGCTTCCTCGCCGTCCCCCAGCAGAAAGGCATCGAAAAAGGGAGCCAGCGGTTCAGGGTTGTAGGCGCCGGGCCCTCCGCCAAGGATCAGCGGCTGCTCAGGGCCCCGCCGGTCGGCGCGCCGGGGGATGCCGGCCTGATCGAGCATGGCAAGGACGTTGGTACAGGAGAGCTCGTACTGCAGGGTAAAGCCGAGGATGTCGGTGTCGGCGAGGGGGGTGGCGGTCTCAAGGGTGGCTAGCGGAATACCCCGTTCCGCCATCTGGCCGGCCAAGTCCGGCCAGGGGGCAAAGACCCGTTCGGCGGCGACCCCCTCCTGCTGGTTGAGGATATGGTAGAGGATACGCAGCCCCAGGTGGCTCATCCCCACTTCGTAGACGTCGGGGAAGGCCAACGCGATGCGCAGCTCCGCGGACGGCTTGACGATACACCCCATTTCGGCCCCCATGTAGCGGGCCGGCTTTTCGACACTGAACAGATCCGGTTCCATTGCACTCCTTGTCGGTACGCGTACCAAAAACAGCGACACCTCCGAAGTCGTGGACCTCAGAGGTGTCGCTGGTTCAGCGGACGAGACGCGGCAGTACGTCACCGCGCCTCGCGGGAATCAGGCACACTCCGCTTACTGCTTCTTGGCGGCAGCCTTTTTCTTGACGGCTTTCTTTGCCGGAGCGGCAGGCGTCGCAACCTTCTGGGCGGGAGCCTCCTGGAAGACCGCCTCGATGCGGCGGTTCTGGGCACGACCCTCGGCGGTGGCGTTGTCGGCGATCGGCCGGGTTTCGCCGTACCCCTTGGCGGTCAGGCGCTTGCCGTCGACCTTGAAGTTCTTGACGATGTAATCGCGGACCGCCTTGGCCCGGCGCTGGGACAGCGACATGTTGGAGGCAGCGCTGCCGACACTGTCGGTATGTCCCTCGATGACGCCTACCAGGTTCTTCTGGGCATTCAGGCCTTCACCGACTTCCTTCAGTTCATCGAAGTACTGCTTCTTGATCACCGACTTGCCGGTATCGAACTGGATCTTCAGAACCAGGCGGTTGTCGGCGGCAACAGCCGAGGCTTTCTTACCGGCCCCTTCCTCCATCACCGGCGGCGGCAGGGTAACGGCCACGCGCGCTGAGCTGTCGGCGCTGCCTCCCTCACCTTTGCAGACCAGGGTGTAGGCGGTGTCGGCGGCAGGGGTCACGGTCCGGCTCCCCTGCGGACCCACCGGCCCGATGCCGGGCTGAATTTCGCAGCCGCTGGCATTCTGGGAGTCCCAGGAAAGGGTCACGGTCTTGCCCGCCTCAACCGAGCCGGGGGTCGCCGTCAGGCTGGCACTGGGGGCCGGCGGCGGAACAACGACCACCGGGGCCGCCTTGGGCTTCTCCACCTCCTGGACAGGCGGCGGCGGAGGCAGGACAGGGGCGGGAGCAGCCTTGGCCGGTCCCAGAACAAAATGCAGCCCCAGGGTGTACTGAACGTTGGTCCGGACGTCGCCAATGCTGTAGTTCAGGCCGCGGACGTCGGCGCGCAGGGCAACGTCGTCAACCATGAACCACTTGACGCCGCCGCCGTAGTTGAATACGGCTCTGCCGGTGGTCTTGGCGCCACTGTCGTTCAGGTCCATACCGCCGAAACCGGCAGCCAGGTAGGGCACCAGACTCTTCGTGGGCCAGAAGTTGTACAGCACGTCACCACCGTAGCGGAGCTTTTCCGCATGGCCCGGACCGTTGGTCTTGTCGCCCCAGGCGTAGTCGAGTATCGCCTCGAGAGCCCAGTTTTCGGTAAGGTTGTAGCCCAGGCGGGCACCAAGCACCGGGCCGGTTTCAATCTTCTGCTTTGATTCGTAGGTGTAGCCACCGGCATAGGGCGATAGCGTAAAGGTTTCGGCACGGTTTTCGGCCAGGACTGTACCGGCCTGCATCAGCATGGCGCAGGCAGCGGCCCCGATCAGCATTCTCGTTTTCTTCTGCATTGTGTCCTCCTTTCGGTCTCCGAGGGCTGCGGGCGCAGCCGTCTTCCAGAACTGTACCTCTTATCACAGCGTCATTCGTTTATGCTAACACTTTTTCCGCGGGCCGCAAGTGACGAATTCCGACAAAAACCCACATCGGGATCGTGGCCGGAACAGCCGGCCGCCATGACATTCTTGCGTCGACGAGTATCTTTCGGCTAGTATTGGCCGGTATGCCACCAATCAGCAAGGAGACATCCCCATGTTTTTTCCCCAGTTCAGATCCCGCAGGATTCGCGGCAAGGAAGTATTTCGCAGGATGACACGGGAAACCTCCCTGTCGGTGAACGACCTGATCTACCCGATGTTCTCGGCCTTCGGCTCCGGCATTCAAAAGGAGATAAGCTCCATGCCGGGCATCTACCAGCAGTCCATCGAGCATATCGTGGCCGAAGCCCGGGAAGTGCATGAACTGGGTATTCCCGCCGTGATCCTCTTCGGCATCCCCGAAACCAAGGATGCCGTCGGCAGCGACGCCTGGTGCGACACCGGCATCATCCAGGAGACCATCCGGGCCATCAAGGCAGCCGTACCGGAGCTGGCGGTGATCACCGACGTCTGCCTCTGCGAATACACCGACCACGGCCACTGCGGCGTGATCAGGGACGGCGACGTGGACAACGACGCCACCCTGGAGCTGCTGGCACAGGAGGCACTCTCCCACGCCCGGGCCGGCGCCGACATGGTGGCGCCGTCGGACATGATGGACGGCCGCATCGGCGCCATCCGCAGCATCCTGGACGAGAACGGCTTCTCCCGCATCCCGGTGATGAGCTACGCCGTCAAGTACGCCTCGGGCTACTACGGCCCGTTCCGGGAAGCGGCCGAGTCAACACCGCAGTTCGGCGACCGCCGCTCCTATCAGATGGACCCGGCCAACCGCCGGGAGGCCTTCCGGGAGGCCCAGCAGGATATCGAGGAAGGTGCGGACATCATCATGGTCAAGCCGGGCCTCCCCTATCTGGACATCGTGCGGGACCTGCGCAACGAGTTCGACCTGCCCCTGGCGGTCTACAACGTGTCCGGCGAATACAGCATGGTCAAGGCGGCGGCGCGCAACGGCTGGATCGATGAGGAGCGGGTGGTGCTGGAAACCATGCTGGGCTTCAAGCGGGCCGGTGCCGACCTGATCATTACCTATCACGCCAAGGACGTGGCGCGCTGGCTCCGGAAATAGTCGTTGTGAGCGTGCCGCACGCCTCTCCGGTTCAGGCCGGGAGCGTGCGGCACGCTCCGGCGATCGTTACCGCCAGTTCCGGCCCGATTCCTTCCACCGCTGCCAGCTCCTCCGGTGTTGCCCGACGCACCCCCTCCAGAGAGCCGAAGTGACGCAGCAGCAGCCGTTCCCGCCGCGGCCCGACGCCGGGGATGTCCCGCAGCGCCGACAGCAGCAGTTCCCGTTCCCGCAGGATGCGGTGATAGCCGACGGCAACACGGTGGGCCTCATCCCGGATAGCGGCCAGCAACCTGAGGGGGGCGCCGTCCTGGCGCAGCCTGACCGGATTGCGGCGTCCCGGCAGAAACACCCGCTCCTCACTGCGCTCCACCGCAGCATCCCTGCCCCCCCCCCGCACCCGGCTCTTGGCCAGGGAAACCACGGCAAACCGCTCCGCCATGCCCAGCTCTTCCAGTATCGCCAGGGTGCTGTTCAACTGGCCGATGCCGCCGTCCACCACCACCAGGTCCGGCACCCCCCAGCTCTCGATCCGCTCCGGGCTGAAGCGTCGGGCAAAGACCTCCCGCAGCATCGCAAAGTCGTCCTGTCCGGCAACACCCCTGATCCGGTAGCGCCGGTAGGCGGTGCGGTCCGGGGCCCCGTCGCGGAAGGCCACGCCGCTGCCCACCGAGTGGGCTCCCTGCAGGGTCGAGATGTCGTAGCACTCGATCCGGCGCGGCAGCGCCGGCAGCAGGAGCTTCCGTTGCAGCTCCTCCAGGGTTCGGGCGACCGATGACTCGGCAACCTCCCGCTCCTGCAGCGCAGCCTGGGCGTTGCGGACCGCCAGCCCCACCAGCTCCGCCTTTGTCCCTCGCCGGGGACAGGAGAGCCGCACACTCTTCCCCTTCAGTTCCGTCAGCCATTCAGCCAGCACCGCGCCGTCCTCCGGCTCCAGCGGCAGCAGCAGTTCGTCCGGTATGGCCCGTTCACCGTCGTAGTGACGCCGGATGACGGCGGAGAGGGCATCGGCATCGTCCATGGCGCCGGAGCCGTGCAGCACCGTGCTGCCGGAAAGCACGCCGCCCCGCACAAAGAGCAGCGCCACTGCCAGCCGCTCCCCGTCGCGGGCCATCCCCAGCACATCGCAGTCCCCCCCCGTCGTCACCACCTTCTGGCGTTCCAGGGTCATGTCGACGGCCGTGAGCAGGTCCCGCCAGCGGGCCGCCTCCTCGTAGCGCAGCTCATCGGCGGCCCGCTTCATCCGCTGCCGGAAGCCGGCCACCAGATCGCGGCTTTTCCCCTCCAGAAACAGTGTTGCCCCCTCCACCAGCGACGCGTACTCCTCGGCCGAAATGAGGTTGTGGCAGGGGGCGCCGCACTGGCCGATCTGATGGTAGAGGCAGGGGCGGGGACGATTCATGCAGATCTTCAGGGGGTAGTGGCGCAGGGGAAACATCCGCTGCACCTGGCGCAAGACGTCCCGCGCCGCCGAGGCCGAGGCGTAGGGGCCGAAGTAACGGGCACCGTCGCGGACAACCTTGCGCACCACCGTAAAGCGGGGAAACCGCTCCCGCTGGTCGATCCGCAGTGAAAAGTAAGTCTTGTCGTCCTTCAGGTTGAGGTTGTAGCGGGGCTGATGCTGCTTGATCAGGGTGTTTTCCAGCAGCAGCGCCTCTTTTTCGGTGTCGGTGACCGTGAAGGTGATCTCGGCGACCCGGGCCATCAGAAAGCGCACCTGGGGGCGGCCGTCGGTGCTGCCGAAGTAACTCCGCACCCGCTGACGCAGGTTGCGGGCCTTGCCCACGTACAGGATCTCCCCCCGTTCGTCCTTCATCAGGTAGACCCCCGGCTGGGTCGGAAAACGTCCTATGCTCTGCTTCATCTCCATGGGGGCCGATTGTACCCCGCTCCACCCCAAAAGGGAAGGAGCCGTGCTGCCTGTTATCGAAGCAGTGCTGCACAGAAACCGCGCAGGCACCGCCGCCTAAAAAATCACCATCTGCCAGTTTTGTCGGCTACTTAGGTGGAAAATCCAGCTTGGCTGCCTTTTTGCAAAGGTTACGCCGCTGCCGCCATCACCGGCAGGCATGCACACTTTTCCTTCAGGAGGCAACAACAATGGAGTTGTCACCCCTTACCCCCTTGAAGCAAAGCGGCGATGTACTTTTCCTGATGCTGGGCGCGGTCATGGTCTTTGCCATGCATGCCGGCTTCGCCTTTCTGGAGGTGGGCACGGTCCGCAAGAAGAGCCAGGTGAACGCCTTCGTGAAGATTCTCACCGACTGGTCGGTCTCCACCGTGGTCTACTTCCTGATCGGCTTCCCCCTGGCCTACGGTATCTCCTTTCTCAAGCCGGCCGATGAGCTGCTCAAGGCGGCCCAGGGATACGACCTGGTCAAGTTTTTCTTCCTGCTCTGCTTTGCCGCCTGCATCCCGGCCATCATCTCCGGCGGCATCGCCGAGCGGGCCAAGTTCTGGCCCCAGGTGATCGCCGGCGCCGTATTCGCCGGACTCTGCTATCCGCTGTTCGAATCCCTGGTCTGGGGCAGGAACGCCTCCTTTCTGCAGGGGCTGTTCAAGAGCATCGGCGGTGCGGAATTTCACGACTATGCCGGCTCGGTGGTAGTCCACTCCATTGGCGGCTGGCTCGCTCTGCCGGCGGTCCTGCTGCTGGGTGCCCGCCGGGGGCGCTACAGCCACGGCAGATCCCACCCGATTCCGGTCAGCAACATCCCCTTCCTGGCCCTGGGTTCCTGGATTCTGGCCATCGGCTGGTTCGGCTTCAACGTGATGAGCGCCGGCAACCTGGAAAAGATTTCCGGTCTGGTGGCGGTCAACTCGCTGCTGGCCATGGTGGGAGGGGTGTTGGCGGCACTGGTGGCGGGCAGAAACGATCCCGGCTTCATCCACAACGGCGCCCTGGCCGGCTTGATCGCCGTCTGTGCCGGCAGCGACCTGATGCATCCCCTGGGGGCACTGGCCACCGGCGCCATCGCGGCGGTGATCTTCGTCTACGGCTTCCAGTACGAGCAGGAAAAACTGAGGATCGACGACGTACTGGGGGTCTGGCCGCTGCACGGCGTGATCGGCACCTGGGGCGGCATTGCCGCCGGCATCTTCGGCCAGACTTGGCTGGGGGGGATCGGCGGGGTCAGTTTCGTCTCGCAGGTGGCCGGCAGCCTTGTAGCCGTCCTCTTCGCCTGCGTCAGCGGTTTTGCCGTCTACGGCCTGCTGAAAAAGACCATCGGCATCCGTCTCGACGATGAGGATGAGTTCAACGGACCGGACCTGGCGATCCACAAGATCGGCGCCTATCCCGAGGACAATATCCGCTGAATCGTCACTATTCACGCCGCTTTCCACGGTTGACAAGGGACGGCGATCAATGCTATGAGATACGCATTTTATCCAAGTGTTTCTTGGCAGTTATCGTCTCTATCCCTGTCAACCGAGGAAAGGGTTTCCCGTGAAGATGCTCAAATACTGCCGCGCGGCGGCATCAGTGTTTGCATGCCTGGTTTTCGTCGTCCTGCTGAGCGTCTCCCCGGTTTCTGCCCAGGATACGGAAGATTCACGGCTTTTTCTCAGTGGTTTCAACGCCTACCAGCAGAAAGACTACGCCACTGCCGTCACCAGCCTGAACGAAGTGCTCCAGAAATATCCCGACACCCCCCTGCGCGACATGACGCTCTTCTGGTTGGCCCGCGCCCATTTCAAGTCCGGAAACCAGCAGGAAGCAGCCCGTTTCATGGCTCGCTTCAACCGCGAGTATCCCGACAACCCGTTGCGCCAGACCGCCGAGGAGGAGCTGCAGGCGCTGGCCGCCCGGTACGAGCAGCAGTATCCCGCCGGTTCCGAGCCGGCTGATACCCGGGCTGTCGCGGCGGCCCGCGCGGCGGAACAGGAGCGGCTGCAGCGGGAGGCGGCCGAACGGCAGCGGCTGGCTGCGGCCAAGGCGGCAGAGGAGCAGGCCGCCCGCGAAAAAGCTGAGGCCGAGCGACGTGCAGCAGCGGAACGAGTGGCTCGCGAGAAGGCAGCCGCCGAACAGGCGCAACGGGAAGCGGCTGAAAAGACCGAGAAAGCTCGCTTGCAAAAGGTTGAGGAGGAACGGCTGGCCCGCGAACAACAACAGCGGGACGAAGCGGAGCGCGCACGGATTCTGAAGGCCAAGGCCGAAGAAGAGCGGCTGGCCCGCGAACGGGCTGAACGGATCGCCCGGACACAGGCGGAAGCCGAGAAGCAGGCCGCTGAGAGGGCGGAGCAGCAGGCCGCGGCCCAGAAGGCGGCAGCCGCCGAGCACGAGCGCCAGGTTCTGCGGGAAAAGGCCATTGCCGAGTACAAGGGGATCCTGGAACGCTATCCCGACTCCCCCGCAGCCCGCACCGCCGTCAACCGTCTCAAGGCACTGGGAGTCACCGTCGCCCAGCCGCAGCCGCGCGCTGCCGCCCCTGCACCGGCAGTCGCCGGCACGCAGGTACTGACCCTGGAGGTGGCACAGTACGCTGCTTTCGAATTCAAGCCGTCACTGCCGCTGCCCCCCGTGGAAGTGGCCAAACCGACGGTCCTTCCCTTCGAGATCGTCAACCGGGGTAACGGGCGGGACAGCTTCTTCCTCGCTTCCGGCTTCCCCACGGAGTTCGGAGTCCGCTTCGCCGCAGAAAGCGCGCCGGACCAGTCCATCAACCAGACGCCGCCCTTGGCGCCGGGCGAGACCTTCAGGGGACGCATGATCCTGACCGTCCCCGCCGCCACCATCGACGGCCTGCGCATGACCTACCCGATTCAGGCCGCGTCCCAGTACATGGCCGAAGCGAGCCAGAGCCGCGAGATTGCGCTTACCGCCTCTGCCCCGCTGCTGCGGGCGGTTGTGAAAACCGACAAGACGAACCTGATGCCCGGTGAGCGGACCCAGTACCGGATCACCGTCCTGAACGTCGGCTCGGCCGTGGCCCGCGACGTGACCCTGCGTATCAGCCATCCGCCCCAGCTTGAGCCCCAGGAGCCGACGGCCGGTGGCCTCCGCCAGGAGATGAAGGCCGCCCTGGTGCTGGACGGCATTCAGCTGAAACCCGGCGAACGGCGCGACGTCACCATCCCCTTTGCGGTGCGTGAGGACGCCCTGGCCCGCGAGGAGCTGATGGTGCGGGCCGACCTGATCAATACGCCGCTGCAGACCCGCAGCGCCTTCCTCTCCAACGTGGCCCATGTCCAGCCCGTGAGTTCGGTGGCGGTCCAGGTGGCGGATAGCCGGATTACCACCATCCCCGGCCAGGTGGTACGGGTACCGGTGACCGTGACCAACCGCGGCAACCTGCGGGAAAGTTTCAGCGTGGTGGCCGATGTCCCCTCTTCCCAGAAGGTGACGGTCTACCACGACCTGAACCGCGACGGCAGCCGGCAGGCGGATGAACCGGAAATCGCCGCCATCGGCCCGCTGGGGCCCCGTGAGGAGGCGATGCTGCTGCTGGAAATCACCACTCCCCGCTCCGCCCAGGATGGTGCCGAGGCCGGGATTTCGGTCAGCGTGGCTCCCCAGTCCGGCAGTGCAACTCCCACCGTGGCCGCCAGTCGCATGATTTTCTCCCGCCCCGTGGTGCAGTTGGCCATGAAGGGACGGGACGGCCGCCTGATCCCGGGGGAGCTGCTGACCGTGGAGCTGGCCGTGGTCAACCAGGGCTCCAACCTGGCTCGTCTGGTGGAGGTTGCCACCACCTGGCCCGAGCAGATGGAGCTGGTAGCCACCGAAGCGGCATCACAGAATGCAACCGGCGGCCTGACCTGGCGTTTCACCGAGCTGGGTGCCGGTGAGAAGCGGCTGGTCAAGGCATCCTTCCGTGTCAAGCCCAACACGGTGGTCGGCACGGGGCTGCAGTTGAAAAGCGTGCTGAGCTACCAGGATCAACTGGGGAACAGGTACTGACGATGAGAAACGACATCTTCCTGACGGCAGCCGCACTTTCCCTGCTTCTCGCTTCCGTGGCCGGCAGCAGGGAGTACCTCTACACTCCCGCTCCGGCAGACCCGTCGGCCGCACCAGCCGCCGACGGCGTGCTGGTGCGCGAAGTTACGGTCAGAAAGGGAGATACCCTCTACCAGCTCTCCCGGCAGTTTTCCGGCAGGGGGAGTTACTACCCCCAGATCCTCCTCTTCAATGAGCTGAAGAATCCCAACCTCATCTATCCGGGTAATGTCTTGCGCATACCGGTCGGCCACCGCGGTGTCACGGCGGAGACCTCCTCCGCCAGACATGCGGCAGAGCCGCCGGCATCCCGCCACCCCGTGGCGGCTCCGGCGAAGCAGCAGCCCGGCACGTCGCCGGTGTCGCGGAAAAAGGCCGCAGAGCGCACGCCAACGGCTTCCCCTGCCCAGCCACCCACCCCAACCGCAACGGAACGCAGTCGCTACGCCGGTATCGAGGCAGCCCTGCGCGCGGGGGACTGCCGGGCTGCACTGCCGCTTCTGGACAGCTTTATCGCAGACTACCCCGACTCTCCCCTGACCCCGGAAGCAGCCCTGAACCGGGCCGAATGCTATCTGAAAATTTCCTCGCCGTAACGGCGTCCGGAACCGGAGCGGTGCCGGTCCTTCCCGGACGCCGCACCGGCGGCGCCTGACGGCGCTTCGCCCCCTCACCCGTCGCATGGAAGCGGCATATCGCACGCGAGGTCTGCCATGCCCCTTGTTCGCCTGATTGTGATTGTTTCCCTCCTGCTGCTCACCCATCAACCACTGCTCGCTCTTCCGGCCGCCCCGCCGGCAGGCTCCTACAAGGAACGGGAGCTGATTGTCCGCTTCAGGGACCAGCGCCAGGCGGCGTCAACCGTTGCGGCCCGCACGTCATCGGTCATGCGTGCCTATAAGCGCCTTTCCCTGCACCATATCCGACTGCCGGCCGGAACTTCCGTCACCGATGCCCTGGCAGCGTACCGCAACGACCCCAACGTGCTCTACGCCGAGCCCAACTACCGGGTGCGCAAGCTGGCCATCCCGAACGATCCCCTCTTTTCGCAGCAGTGGAATCTGGCCCTGACCTCCGCCGGCAGCGCGTGGGATCTGACCACCGGCAGCAGGAACATAAACGCCGTCATCGTGGCGATCCTGGACACCGGCATCGCCTATACCCATCCCGATCTGGCCCAGAACCTCTGGACCAACCCCGGCGAGATCTGCAACGACGGCATCGACAACGACGGCAACGGCATCGTGGACGACTGCTACGGCGCCAATTTCAAGGGCACCACCACCAGCGGCAACCCCTGGGACGACGATACCCGCGACAGTCACGGCACCCACCTTGCCGGTATCGTCGGTGCGGTGGGCGGCAACGGCCTGGGAGTAAGCGGCATCAACTGGGCGGCCCGGATCATGGCCGTCAAATTCCTCCATGGGCCGGACGGGCTCGGCGATCTTTCCGATGCCCTGGAGGGGGTCGAGTACGCCCTTGCCAAAGGTGCGCGGATCATCAACATGAGCTTCGAGGTGGAAAGCGACTCCCGGGCGTTGCGTGACGCCGTTGCCGCCGCCGACGCTGCCGGTGTGCTGGTGGTCAGCGCTGCGGGAAACGCTGCCCAAAGCCTGGACCTGTTCCCCGTCTACCCCGCCGCGATCCGCTCCGCCAACAACATCGCTGCGGCCGCCTCCACCGTGACCGACATTCTGGCGTCCTACTCCAACTACGGCCGCCGCACCGTCGATCTGGCGGCCCCCGGCGGAGAGCTCACCGGCACCACGCGCGCCATTCTGAGTACCGCCTGGCTGGATGGCGGCACAACCCTCTATTACGCCATCGCCGGCAGCTCCATGGCTGCTCCCCATGTAAGCGGCGCAGCGGCGCTGCTCTGGAACCTGCATCCTTCCCTGTCGGCCTACCAGGTCAGGGCCCGTCTGATGAACGGTGTCGACCAGCTCGCTCCCTTTGGCACGACCACCCTCAGCGGCGGCCGGCTGAACCTGGTCAAGGCGCTGAACACCGGCGATCTGCCGACAATTTTTAACGTGACCCCCTGGACCCTGACGGCCGGCGGTACCGTTAGCATCAGCGGTGTCAACTTCGGCAGCAGTTCGGGCCTGCTCTCGCTGGGCAGCATGCCGCTCAATATTCTTACCTGGACTGACAGAACCATCACGGCGACCGTGCCCCCCACGGCGACAAGCGGTGTGCTTTCCGTCAACGGCAGTAACGGCTTTCCCCTCACGGTTACCAGCAGCACCACTGGCGGCGGTAGCGATGGCGGGGGCAGCAGCGGCGGTGATACCGGTAGCGGCGGCGATACCGGGGGCGGCAGCAACGGCAGCACCGGCGGAGGGGGGGGCGGCGGTGGCGGCTGTTTCATCGCCACGGCTGCCTGGGGCAGTCCGCTGCATCCCAAGGTGGCACTGCTCAGGTCATTTCGCGACCAGCACCTGCTGACCAACGGGCCGGGGCGTCTCTTTGTGCGGGCCTACTACGCCGTGAGCCCCCCGCTGGCCGACGTCATTGCCCGGCACGAGCAGTTGCGCAGTGCTGCCCGCTGGGCATTGACCCCGCTGGTGCTGACGGTCGAATATCCGCTCCCGGCGTGCGTACTCCTGCTGGCAGCTGTCCTGCTGGGTGCGGCGCCGCTCCTGTACCGGAGATTGCCGCCCTCCCGCACGACACCGTGAAGCACCTCATCCTCGGCACGGCCGGACATATCGATCACGGCAAGACCTCCCTGGTGAAGGCGCTGACCGGTATCGACACCGACCGTCTGAAGGAAGAGAAAGTCCGTGGCATCACCATCGAACTTGGCTTTGCCCACCTGGAGCTGCCCGGCGACATTACCTTCGGCATCGTGGATGTGCCGGGCCATGAACGGTTTATCCGGACCATGGTCGCCGGCGTGGCCGGCATGGACCTGGTGATGCTGGTGATCGCTGCCGACGAGGGGATCATGCCCCAGACCCGCGAGCACCTCGACATCCTGCGACTGTTGGGGGTCAAGCGGGGGCTGGTGGTTCTCACCAAACGGGACCGGGTGGAGCAGGACTGGCTGGAGCTGGTGACCGAGGAGGTACGGGAGTTTGTGACCGGCACCTTTCTTGAGGGGGCGCCGATCATAGCGGTCTCTTCCCGTAGCGGCGAAGGGCTTGCATGCCTGACCGCCGAACTGGCGCGGCTGGCCGAGGGGAGTGCTACAAAGGACCGGGAGGGGAATTTCCGGCTGCCGGTGGACCGGGTCTTCACCGTGGCCGGCTTCGGCACCGTGGTGACCGGCACCCTGTTGGCCGGCACCGTCACGGTGGGCGACGAGCTGGAGCTGCTCCCCTCCGGGCACCGGGGGCGGGTGCGGGGCATCCAGGTCCACGGCAGTGCCGCCGAGCAGGGCCACGCCGGCCAGCGTCTGGCCATCAACCTGCAGGGGATCGCCCTGGATCAGGTGGCCCGGGGAGACGTGGTGGTGCCGCCGGCTGTTTTCCGCACCACCCGGCGGGTCGATGTGCGGTTGGATCACCTGGTTTCCGCCCCCCGTGCCCTACGTCACCGTGCCCGTGTGCGGCTCCACGCCGGCACCCGCGAGGTGGCGGCCCAGGTGGTGCTGCTTGACCAGGACCGCCTGAAAGCCGGCGAAACCGCCTATGCGCAGTTCCGTCTCGCCGAACCGCTCCTGCTGGTCTCCGGCGACCTCTGTCTGCTCCGTACCGTCTCCCCTGCCGCAACCATCGGCGGCGCCATGGTGCTGGATCCGTTCCCGCCGGCACGCCGGCGGCGCGGCAGCGATGCGCTGGCCCTGCTGGCTGCCCTGGATGCGGCGGAACACCAGCGCACCTGTGCCCTGATCGTATCCCAGTCGCTCTTGTCCGGCATCTCTCTGGAGGAGATTCTGCTCCGTTCCGGCATCCCCCGCCGCCAGGCCGAAACAGCCCTGCAGCAGTTGCTGGCCCGAGGCGAACTGGTACAGATGACCCGCGAACCCCGCATGTTTCTCTCGGCTGCCGCCGTTGCCTCCCTCAAGCAGTTACTTGGCGAGGAGCTGGCGGCATTCATGACCGCCACCCCCCTTGCTAGCGGTATCAGCCGGGAAGAGCTGAAAAGCCGGCTGCCCCGCCGCAGCGACCCGCGTTTCTTTGCCTCGCTCCTGGCCGACCTGGAACAGGAAGGAACCGTGGTCACCGACCGCGAGCTGGTCCGCCTCCCCGGCTTTGTCCGCCGAAGCGCCGACGATCATCGAACCATGGCGGGCAGAATCTGCGTACGTCTGGCCGAGCGCGGTTGTGAGCCGCCGCTGGTCAAGGAACTCGCCGCCTCCTTGGGCTGCACGGAAAAAGAGTGCCGTGCCCACCTGGCCACCCTGGTCCGGGAAGGGCTGGTGAGCCGGGTGGCCAGCGACCTTTACTACGACACCGCGGTGCTGGACGGTATCAGAGAACAGCTGGTCGGCTTTCTGCGGGAACGCAACGAGATCACCCCGGCTGAGTTCCGCGACCTGACCGGCCTGTCACGGAAGTTCATGATTCCGATGCTGGAATATTTCGACCAGCAGAAGGTGACCATACGGGTCGGGGACAAGCGGGTGCTGCGCAGCAGATGAACCGATGCCGGCTTGAGACAGCGGGGGGCAGGCGCCCCCCTTTTTTTTATGGTATAAGGATCATTACAAGAATTCCCTTGAGCTGCCCCCCTAAATCCGTTATGGTACATAAGTTGTTGATTTCACTATAATTAAAACCTTTTCACACTGAATAAAATCACCACACCCAAGGAGGAGAGACATGGCAGCAAAGTATGTGTATTTCTTCGGTAACGGCCAGGCCGAGGGCAAGGCCGACATGAAAAACCTGCTGGGGGGCAAGGGAGCCAACCTGGCGGAAATGACCAGCATCGGCCTGCCGGTCCCGCCGGGCTTCACCATCAGCACCGAAGTATGCACCTATTATTACGCCAACAACGAGACCTATCCCGCCTCGCTGACCGCCGAAGTGGAGGCGCACCTGAAGCAGGTTGAAGCCATCATGGGCCGGACCTTCGGCGATGCCCGCAATCCGCTGCTGGTTTCCGTCCGTTCCGGGGCCCGGGCCTCCATGCCCGGCATGATGGATACCATCCTCAACCTGGGCCTGAACGATACCACCGTGCAGGGAATCATCGCCCAGTCCGGCGACGAGCGCTTCGCCTACGACGCCTACCGCCGCTTTGTGCAAATGTATTCCGATGTGGTCATGGGCATGGACAAGCATACCCTGGAACAACTTCTGGATCAGAAGAAGGCGGAAAAAGGAGTCCATCTGGATACGGACCTCACTGCTGCCGACTGGCAGGATCTGGTGGGACAGTTCAAGGCCCGGATCAAGGCCGATCTGGGCAAGGAGTTCCCGGAAGATCCGAAGGAGCAGCTCTGGGGGGCCATCGGCGCCGTGTTCGGTTCCTGGATGAACCAGCGGGCCATCACCTACCGCAAGTTGAACAACATCCCGGCCGACTGGGGCACCGCCGTCAACGTTCAGGCCATGGTCTTCGGCAACATGGGCAATGACTGTGCCACCGGCGTGGCCTTTACCCGCGACCCCTCCACCGGGGAAAACTACTTCTACGGCGAATACCTGGTGAATGCCCAGGGCGAGGATGTGGTGGCCGGTATCCGTACCCCGCAGCCGATCAACCTGCATCAGAAGAAACCGGGCGACCTGCCGGCCATGGAAGAGGTGTTGCCGGAATGTTACAAACAGTTGGCCGATATCCGCTCCATCCTGGAAAAGCATTACAAGGATATGCAGGATATCGAATTCACCATTGAAAAGGGCAAGCTGTTCATGCTGCAGACCCGCAACGGCAAGCGCACCGCCCATGCCGCCATCAAGGTGGCGGTGGACATGGTGAAGGAGGGGCTGATCGACGAGAAGACCGCCGTGCTGCGGGTGCTCCCTTCCCAGCTGGATCAGTTGCTGCACCCCTCCCTTGATCCCAAGGCAGAGAAGAAGATCATTGCCAAGGGCCTGCCCGCCTCCCCCGGCGCTGCCGGCGGCACCGTGGTCTTCACCGCCGACGAGGCGGAAGAGCTGGCCAAGAACGGCAAGAAGGTGATTCTGGTGCGGATCGAGACCTCGCCGGAAGATATCCACGGCATGCACGCTTCGCAAGGTATCCTCACCGCCCGGGGCGGCATGACCTCCCACGCGGCGGTGGTGGCCCGGGGCATGGGCAAGTGCTGCGTGGCCGGCTGCGGCGACATTAAGGTCAACTACGCAGAGCAGAGCTTTACCGCCTGTGGCGGCGTGGTGGTCAAAAAAGGGGACACCATCACCCTGGACGGCTCCACCGGCCAGGTGATGCTGGGCGAGGTGCCCACGGTACCGCCCCAGATGACCGGCGACTTCGGCACCCTGATGGGCTGGGTTGATAGGTTCCGCACCCTGAAGGTGCGCACCAATGCCGACACCCCCCACGACTCCAAGGTTGCCCGCGAGTTCGGTGCCGAAGGGATCGGACTGTGCCGCACCGAGCATATGTTCTTTGAAGCGGAGCGGATCGCCGCGGTACGGGAGATGATCCTGGCCGCCGACGTGGAAGGGCGTGAAAAGGCCCTGGCCAAGATCCTGCCGATGCAAAAAGGTGACTTCATCGGCATCTTCCGCGAGATGAAGGGGCTGCCGGTCACCATCCGGCTGCTGGATCCGCCGTTGCACGAATTCCTGCCCCAGGAAGACAAGGATATCGACGAATTGTCCAGGACCATGGGGGTGCCGGCCGCCACCCTCAAGCACAAGGTGGAATTCCTGCACGAGTTCAACCCGATGCTGGGGCACCGCGGCTGCCGCCTGGGAATCACCTTCCCGGAGATTTACGACATGCAGGTGCGGGCCATCATGGAGGCGGCCTGTGAGCTGGTGAAGAACGAAGGGTTCAGTATCGTGCCGGAGATCATGATTCCGCTGATCGCCACGGTCAAGGAGCTGGCAGTGCTGAAGGCCAATGCCGTCAGGGTCTGCGACGAGGTCATTGCGAAGTACGGCGTGCAGGTGGAGTACCTGATCGGCACCATGATCGAACTGCCCCGGGCAGCGCTGACCGCCGACGAGATCGCGGTTGAGGCGGAATTCTTCTCCTACGGCACCAACGACCTGACCCAGACCACCTTCGGCCTGTCCCGGGACGACGCCGGCACGTTCCTGCCCTCCTACGTCGACGCCGGCATCCTGCCGGAAGACCCCTTCGTCTCCCTGGACCAGAACGGCGTGGGCCAGCTGTTGAAGATGGGCTGCGAAAGGGGGCGGTCCACCCGGCCGAACATCAAGCTGGGCATCTGCGGTGAGCATGGCGGCGATCCCGAGTCGGTGATCTTCTGCCACAAGATCGGCCTGGATTACGTCTCCTGCTCCCCCTTCCGGGTGCCCATCGCCCGGCTGGCTGCAGCCCATGCCGCGCTGGGGGGCGGAACGGACCAGACAAAGTAGCACATGGCTCACCAGCCGCCAGCGTAACGAGCACCTACAAAAGCCCACACGTCCGGACAACATCCGGGCTTGTGGGCTTTTGTACTTCACAACGGGTACCCTTTATTCGCTTTTCATCCGCGGTTCGGCAGACGGACGGGATCGGCCAACGTGTCCCGGTCTTTGGAGAGTGCCCTACGTCTACGCCATTGCCAGCAGCCGTTCCAGAGCAGCGCGGTTAACCCCCTCCTGGGGGCCGATCACCCCCAGAAAGCGGTTGTCCGGCTTAAACAGTTCCTCCGCCAGGCCCCGGACTCCCTCCGCCGTTACCTCCCGCACCAGCCGCTGGTCATCGTCGATCTCCCGCACCACCCCCATCAGGGTACCCCAGCCGTAGCGCACCGCCATGTCGGTCACCGAATCCCGGCTGTAGTCCAGCTCCGCCAGGTACACCGTCTTCACCCGCTCCAGCTCCTCCTGCACCGCCGGTTCATCGGCAAGCCGCCGCAGCTCCGCCAGGGTGGTCTCCAGCACCGCGCAGAGGTTTTCCGGCGCCGTGGCGAGGTCGATGGTGAGGCAGCCGGTCTCGTCATAGGCGCCGAAGCCGGCATCCACCGAGTAGACCAGCCCCAGGTTTTCCCGCAGCGCCAGGTGCAGCCGGGAGCAGCCGCCGCCGGCCAGCAGGCGGCGCAGCACCTTCTGGGTGATCAGGCGGGAGGAGTCCCGTTGGCAGGCCCGGAAGGCCAGTTGTACCGTCACCTGGCTGTCCGGGTTGCGCACCAGTGCCAGAGCCGGGCCGTCAGGCAGGGCAGTTACCGGGAGCTGATCCGGCAGGGGAGCGGCCTGCCATCCCCCCAGACAGTCCGCTGCGGCGGCCACCAGCTCCTCGTGTCGCACCGGTCCGGCCGCCACCACCACGGCGTTGTTGGGACGGTACCAGGCGGCCAGGTGACGGCGCAGGCTCGCGTCGCTGATCCGCTCCAGGTCTTCCAGGGTTCCCAGGGTGGAGCCCCCCAGGGGGTGAGCCGGCCAGAGCAACTGCCCCACCACCACGTCGGGATTGATCTCCTCCCCCTCCTCGTTTAAGTCCTGCAGCGCCTCCTCGCCGATGATCCGCCGCTCCAGGTCGACCCCCTCCAGCCGGGGCCGCAACAGCATTTCCGCCAGAATCGCCAGTCCGCTGCTCACGTGACGGGGATGAATCCGTCCGAAGAAGCAGGTGGAATCGGCGTCGGTGGCGGCGTTGACCGAGCCTCCCAGGGATTCGAAGGCCGCCTCGATCTCCAGTGACGAGCGGTAGGGTCCCGCCCCCCGGAAGAGCATATGCTCCAGAAAGTGGGCCAGACCGGATTCCCCGGGGGGATCGTTGCGCCCTCCCACTTTCAGGTACACCGCCACCTCGGCACTGTGCAGGTGGGGCAGCGGCACCGTCACCATCCGCAGGCCGTTTTCCAGGGTCGTCATGCCGATGGCCGTCATGCCGCCTCCAGGGCCTGCCGGATGGCGGCGGTCCGCTCACGGTACGCTTCCGGGGTGAGCAGCAGCTCCCGGTGCGGCTCGGCCCAGATCGGGCGGGGCCAGAGCGGATCGTCGCCCCGGCGGGGCACCAGGTGCCAGTGGATGTGGGGCACCATGTTGCCCAGCAGTTCGTAGTTGATCTTGTCCGCCCTGAACAGCGGAGCAAGCACCGCAGCTACCCGGCAGACCTCCTCCATCAGCTCCTGCCTGACCTGCCGTTCCAGGTGGAACAGCTCGGTCACGTGCTCGCGGGTGAAGAGCAGGCAGTAGCCGGGAAAGAACTGGTCCCGGTTCAGCACCAGGTAGCTGTGGGAAAATTCCATGATCCGCAGGTCAACGTCGTCGGTCCAGCGGGTACACATACTGCAGGGAAGAACGCTCATTTTTTCTCCAGAAGGGGTAGCTGCAGGGTAATGGTGCAGCCGGTGCCGGGACCGGCGCTCTCCGCGGTCACCGAGCCGCCGCAGTTTTTGGCCACGCTCTGCACGATGTAAAGTCCCAGGCCGGTGCCGCGGATACGGTCGCCGGGCGGTTCCACCCGATAGAAGCGGTTGAAGATTTTTTTCAGGTGCTCCGGGGCGATCCCCTGGCCCTGGTCCCGGACCGCCAGCAGGACGGTGCGTCCCTGCCGGGAGAGCCGTACCGTGATCTCCGCCTGTCCCGGCGAGTACAGCACGGCGTTCTCCAGCAGGTTGCGCAGCACCGTTCCCATCTCGTCCGGCTCAACGGCCGCCCGCAGCGCCGGTTCGATGTCGGCCACCAGGCGGGTGCCGGGGGGCAGGCGATCGCGGTTTTCCTCCAGGTAGCGGCTGACGAAGGCGGAAAGATCGATTTCCCGCCGCTCCGCCGGCCGTCGCCGCTGTTCGAGGCGGGCCGCCAGCAGCAGGTTGTCGATCTGGGAATGGAGTCGCCGGGTGTCGTCCAGCATGGTCTCCACGAAGGCGTCCAGGCGATCCTCCGAGGGCCGGCGCAGGCGGATGGTTTCCAGGTGCAACTGGATCGAGGCCAGGGGAGACTTCAGCTCGTGGGTCACCTGGGTGATGAACTCCCGTTGCTGCTGGTACAGCCGCGACTGGCGCCGCCAGAACAGGAACAGGGCATAGGCGCCGGCCAGCAGGATGGAGAGCAACACCAGCCCCTGGAAGAGATCGAACCAGCCGGCGCCCCGCACCAGCAGCTCCGTCCGGTAGCGGCCCGCCAGTTCCTGCAGCTCCCGGTTGCGTCCCAGAAACCAGGTGATCCAGAGCACCACCAGTACCACCCAGACCACCTGGACCGCCACCAGGGCGCTGACCGGCCCGAATATGCGTCGCGTTGATTTCACGAGGCCGCGTTTCTCCTTCATGGTTGTGGGAACGGCAGGGTTCTGTTATAACCCGAAGCCGCCTTGCATGACAAAATCTGTTTGAGCCCCGGAGGTACGATCCCATGGCAGCCTATGACCTGACCCGCCTGAAGCGGCTGGTAATCATCTACCGGACCATCCAGGTGGCCCTGGTGGGCCTGTTCCTGTTCATGGCCTACAACTTCATTCTGCTCTTCGGGCGCCAGGGAACGCCGGAGTTCTTCACCAAAGCGCTTCTGCTGGCCATGGTGGTGCAACTGCTGCTGCTCTACCCCGCTTGGTGGCTCGCCGGGCGGGACCTGGCGGTGGAGGTGGAGGCCGGCCTGGTGGGAATCACCCCGGAGCAACTGGTGACCCTGCGGCGGCGGCGGCTCCTGGGGGACCTCTGGAAACTCAGCGCCCTGGGCTTCTTCATCGTCTTCATCATCATGGTGCCCGATGCCGGCAAGGGGCGGGGCGTCTCGCTGATCCTCGCCGCCTCCTACTTTTCCTTCCTGCTGGCCACCCTGACCTACCTGCAGTGCTTCAACCTGCGGGCCGGCCGCAAACGGAAGGAACTGTCAGGCTGACCGCAGCCCCATGCCGTTGAAAAACTCCTCAAGCCGTCCGAACACCCGTTCCGCCGGGGCGATCACCTGGGCCGACGCCGGCAGCGACTTCAAAAATCGCGAACCGTAGTTCTTGGTGACGATCCGGCTGTCCAGGATCAGCACCGCCCCGTGATCGTCGCGGCTGCGGATCAGCCGGCCGAACCCCTGGCGCAGCTTGAGGACCGCCTGGGGGAGGGACAGCTCCCGGAAGGGGTCTCCCCCCTGGCGGGTCACCCGCTCGGCCCGGGCCTGCTGGATCGGCTCCGTGGGCACCTGGAACGGCAGGCGGGCGATGATCACCAGCCGCAACGCATCCCCCTTCACATCCACCCCCTCCCAGAAGGAGTCGGTGCCGAACAGCACGGCGTGCCGCTCCTTGCGGAAGCGGGCCAGCAACTGGTGCCGCCCTCCTCCTTCTCCCTGGCGCAGCACGGTCAGCCCCAGCCGTTCCAGGTCTCCCTTCAGGGCGCTCCAGGTTTGCCTGAGCAGGTCGAAGGAGGTGAAGAGCACAAAGGCTCCCCCCCGGGAGAGGGCCACGGCCCGCAGCACCGCGTCGGCCAGGGCCTGGCGGTAGGCGGGGGTGGCGGGATCGGGCAGGTCGTTGGGAATC
Source organism: Trichlorobacter ammonificans (assembly GCF_933509905.1). Lineage (GTDB taxonomy): Bacteria > Desulfobacterota > Desulfuromonadia > Geobacterales > Pseudopelobacteraceae > Trichlorobacter > Trichlorobacter ammonificans. The sequence continues at coordinate 477,512 of NZ_OW150024.1, forward strand.
CCCACCACCGATTGCTCGGCGAAGTTGAAGGGGGAGGGAAGGGCAAGCTCGGAGAGCCGCGCCGGTTCCAGCAGGTCCAAGCCGGTGCGGCGGCGCTGGTAGCCGAAGGAGCCTCCCACCGTCATGGTGGCCGAGGTCAGCACCACCGTGGGGATCGGCTCCAGCAGCGCCCCATGGATGGTGGCGGCAACCTCCAGGGGGGCACTGCAGATGGCGGCCTGCATCCCCCGGCCGCTCTTCTTCAGTTCCAGCCAGCGGCAGACCTCCTCATCCTCCCCGCAGAACCCCAGCAGCTCGTCCGAGGTCGTTGCCAGGCGGCGGCCGATGCCGACGGCATCGGTCAGCCAGCCGTCCAGAGCCTGCCGCACCGGGTCCGGCAGTTTGGCCGCGGCCCGGTCCAGGGCCCCCAGGCCGGCGGCCAGTTCGGCCAGTTTTTCCGCCAGCCCGGTCAGTCGCGGCGCCAGTCCCGTCCAGAAGGGGGTCTGCCGCACCGCCGGCGTGATCCGGCGCCGTACCTCGCTTCCCCGCAGATCGTCCCCGGCCAGCTCCTCCTGCAGCGCCTGGGCCAGCCAGTCCAGCTCCCGGTCCAGAATCCCCGCCAGTTCCAGGGTCTGGGGCAGCAGCGCCCCTTCCACAATGGCGGACAACTCCTGGTAGAGCCCGTCCAGATGTTCGGGCAGCTCCCGCCCCAGGCGGTTATTCAGCACCGCCAGGATACCGCTTCTGCCGCCGGCGGGCGCCAGCCGGGCCAGGTGCCGCATCAGCCCGGAGCGGCTGATCCGTACCGAAAGGGCGCCGGTGGCCGCCTCCTCCAGGTGGTGCCCCTCGTCGACGATCAGGCGGGTGAACGGCGGCAGGATCGCCACCGCATCGTAGCCGCTTTCCCGGCGCAGGGCGATGTCGGCCAGCAGCAGGGCATGGTTCACTACCAGGATGCGGGCCGTGGCCGCCTCCCGCCGGGCACGGTAGAAGAAACATTTCTGGAAATGGGCGCAGCGGGAGCGGCTGCACTGGTCCGCCTCGCAGCGCAGGTCGTCCCAGACCTCCCAGGAGGGATGGAAGGAAAGATCGCTCAGGCAGCCGCTCTGGCTGGTCTCGTTCCAGGCGGCCAGGGCGTTCAGCTCCTCCGTGGCGGCATCGGGAAACAGGGCCGGTTCGGCCACCGCCGCCTCCAGCTTCCGCTTGCAGAGGTAGTTGCCCCGTCCCTTCACCAGGCAGGCGGAAAACGTCACGGTGCTGTGGCGCTGCAACAGGGGGATATCCTTCTTGATCAACTGTTCCTGCAGGTTGATGGTGTTGGTGGAGATCACCACCCGCTGTTCGTTGCGCACCGCCCAGAGTACCGCCGGAATCAGGTAGGCCAGGGATTTGCCGGTGCCGGTGCCGGCCTCGATCATGGCCACGCCGTCGCCGTTGAAGGCCGCTGCCACGGCCTGGGCCATGCGTACCTGCTCCTCCCGCTCTTCGTACCCCTTGAGATGACGGGCCAGGACGCCGTCGGCACCGAAGGCCCGCGCCAGTTCGTCGCCGGCGATCAGCTCCCGTTCCCGGGGCAGGTGCGGCGCCACCACCAGGTAGCAGTCAGCGCACTGGTTGTCGATGATGGCAAAGCCGATGCCGTTGTTGCCGGTGATGGAAGCGATATCCAGGTCGGCATCGGAAGGGGTCAGGTCGCCGGAAGGGTGGTTGTGCAGCACCACCTGGCCGGCAACGGCCCGGGAGATGATGGCCGGCACCGCCGTCCTGCCGCCCCGGGCCACCGCCTCAACGGCGGTCACGCAGCCGGTGGCGTCGCAGTCGGCGATGAAGAACACCTCGTTGTGGTTGGCCTGCTCGATCTCGTGACGAATCAGGGCACGGCAGTCGGGGGAGAAGGAAAGGATCATGGAAGGTACCCTACCATCAGTGGCGAAAATTTGGAACCGTACTGCGGGGTCAGCCCCCTCCCGCGTCCTCCATCCGCACCTCGAAGCGCCGGCAGGGGGCGCCGGGCAGGTCGTGGTTCTGCTCCACAAAGGTGACCCGGCCGTCGTAGTCGGCCAGGATCAGGGTGGTGGTGCGGGTGCCGTACGTGCTGCCGGCGATGAAGAGGGGGGAGAGCAGCCGTTCCCGCTCCAGGCCGATGCCGGTGTCGGGAAGCAGGTGGTCGCCAAAGGGGGCGGGATCGGCAAGGCAGCCCATCAGGTCGGCCACGGCCGGGTCGGGCTGCTCCAGCAGCGCCTCAAGCCGCTGCCGGGCCGCCGTCACCTTGGGCCAGGCGGTGTCCAGCAGGTGATTGGAGAGGGCATGGATGCCGGGCGGCACTGGGCCGGAGGAACCGCCCCGGTTGGTGAAGTAGTGCAGCCCGTCCAGGGAGCCGTAGAGCAGGTTGAAGCCGTCGTACCGGCTGCCGCTGGCGGCAAGGGTGGCGTGGAACCGGGCCGGCGTCAGCGATCCGTCCCGCAGGTAGGCGGTCACCAGGGAACCGCGGGAGGGGGGATCGCTCACCTGCTGCCGGGCATCGCGGTAGTTGGTGAGGGCCGCCAGCCTGCCGCCGGTGGTGAGCCCCAGCCAGGTTCCCCCCGCCTGCCGGTCCCGACCGGCCAGCAGGTGGGGGATGTCGTCCCAGAACCGGGCCGGGTCGCTGGGGCGGCTGCGGTATTCGTCCCGGTTGGCCACCAGCACCAGGCGGTAGCGGGGATGCCGCCCCAGGGCGAAGGCGATCAGGCACATCCGTTGCCCGCTGTCTCCTCCGCCACGGCGCCGGGGAACAGCGCCTCCTTCTTCCGGTACACCGTCCCCTGGAAGAGGGCCACCACCTCGTCGCCGTCATTGGTGACGGTGACGGTGTAGGTGGCCAGCCGGGGAGTGCGCGCCACTTCCCGTGCTTCGGCAAAAAGACGGCCGGTGCTGGCCCCCTTGAGGAAGGAAATGCTGGTGCTGATCCCCAGGGCCAGGGTGCCGTGGGAGTTGGAGGCTACCGCGAAGGCGAAGTCGGCCAGGGTGAAGATGGCGCCGCCATGGACGGTGCCGGCGGCGTTCAGGTGAAACGGCCTGATCTCCATCGTTACCCGCGCCTGTCCCGGCGCCGCCTCCAGCAGCTCGATGCCGCTATGGCGGGCAAACCGGTCCTCGGCGGAGAACAACGTCCGAATCCGCTCCATGGCGGGAGCCTGCTCCGGCTGTTCCTCCACCTGGGGCCTACTTCCGGACATCGAGCAACTCCACGTCGAAATGCAGGGTGGCGTTGGGGGGGATCACCCCACCGGCGCCACGGGCGCCGTAGCCCAGGGATGCGGGAATGATCAGCCGGCGCTTGCCCCCTGTCTTCATCCCCATCACCCCTTCGTCCCACCCCTTGATCACCTGGCCGGTGCCGATGACAAAGGAAAACGGCCGGCCGCGGTCAACGGAGCTGTCGAATTTCTTGCCGTTTTCCAGGGTACCGGTGTAGTGCACCGTCACCAGGTTGCCCTTTTCCGGTGCAACGCCGGTTCCCACCACCCGGTCGATATACTTCAGGCCCGAGGCCGTGGTGACGGCTTCCCCCTTTTGGGGCGGCGCGGCCAGGGCCGGGGTCAGAAACAACGGGGTCACCAGTGCTGCCGTTACCAGCTTCATCCACACCTTCATTGTGCGTATCCTCCTCGATGGAATATGTCCGATGCCGCGCTTTCGCCGGGCAGCACGCGAGATAGCACAGAGGCGGCCAAATGGCAAGCGTGCGTCCCTCCGGAGTGGCATCCTCGGACGTTCATGATCGGGTCAGGCGCCGGATGATTCCCTCGTGGGCCGGAAGCTGTCGCGCCAGCAGGGGGCCGTCGGCCAGTTCGAAATCGGCGAACTCGAAGCCGGGAGCAACCGTGCAGCCCACCAGGGTGTACGGCGCGTTTCCGTCCGGCTCGGCACCGAACCAGGCACCGGCGGGAACCGCCACCTGCAGCGCCTCCCCGGCGCACAGGTCGCTCCCCAGGGTGCGTGCCAGGTACCTGCCGTCCGGCAGCAGCATATGGATCGTCAGCGCTCCGCCGAGGTGAAAATGCCACAATTCGTCCGACCTGATCCGGTGCAGGGCCGAGAACTCCCCCGGTTCCAGCAGAAAGAGAATCGCCGTGCAGCAGGATCGCGGACCGTCAAAGCGCGCCGGCAGAGCGGCGGCCGGCAGCAGCTCGGCGCAACGGTAGGTTTCCCGGAACCAGCCTCCTTCGGGGTGGCGGGCGAGGTCAAGGGTGCGGATCAGGTCGGCGGCGCCGGGCTGACAATTGCGGTCTGGCTGCTCCATGGTGGATTCTCCTGCGTGGCGTGGATCAGAAAGGCCGAGGGGCGGCCGTGATGGCACCGGCCAGCCGGTGAAGCTGCAGTGCCTCCGCCGCGCAGAACGGTCGGGGCGGCAGGTGCTCCGGCAGCCTGATGACGGTGGTTCCGGCCGGCGGGGACAGCTCGTCGTACAGCTCATCGCTGCGCCCCAGATAGGTCTTGGAGAGGTGCAGCGGCAGAAAGAAACGGGGACGTATCTGCCGCAGCAGTTCATTGACGTCGTCGGTGCAGAGGTGGTGCGACCTCCGGGCCTTGTGCCGTTCGCCGCGCAGAAAGGCGCACTCCCCCACCAGCAGGTCGACCCCGGCCAGAAACCGTTCCGCCCGCTCCCGGTTCTGCCCGGTGAAACCGATATCGGTCAGGTAGCCGATGCCGGCGGCGTTGACCCTGCCGCGAATCGAGCGGTAGAGCAGGCGGGCATCCTCCCGCAGCTCCTCCCGCCGGCCGTTGCCGAGTTCCCGCATCACCACCAGCGGTGCCGGTTCCTGCCAGTCCGTGAAGAACCGCCGCTTCAGCTCCACCATCCAGGGGCCCGGCACCAGGCCGCGGGCCGCCAGCTTTCGCGGATCGATCCTGAACATCTTCCGCTCCCGGACCCGGAAGCTCAGCACCGGTATGCCGTGGTCCAGCAGCTCGGCGGCCACCTCCAGATGGTTGAAGCGGTAGATCGTCGCCTTGCGGGGCCGGCTGCCGGCTTCGCTGCGGGCAAAGGCATGGGGGCCGGAAAAGCGGCTGCTGCGCAGCTCCCCGGCGTGTACTTCATGCACCAGTACCGTGCACCAATAGGGTTCGGCCAGGTTCCAGTCATACCCCGCCAGCCGGGCCTGCACGCGGTCGGCACAGCCGGGGGGGCCGAACAGTTCGACGGTGCGGGGGCTGGCGTGGACCTGACGGAGGAAGGCGTCGAACCCCATGAAATGATCCATGTGGGCGTGGCTGACGAACAGGGCCCGTACCGGATTGAGCTCCCGCTTGGCCACGTGGGCGAGACTGCCGCAGTCCAGCATGATGCTGGCATGAACCGGACGATCCCGCACGATCAGGCAGGGATCGTCGATCAGGCCGGAAAAACAGGTCGGCTCCAGGTAGCGGAACAGGCGGGGCATGCGGCCTGGTCACTGCGACCGTGTGTCGATGTAGCCGCTGCCGATGGCGGAAAAGGGAAGTTCCAGCGCCAGTTCCGGCACCTGGCGGCCGATCCAGGCGATGAAGGTGTTGCTGTTGGGCCCCGGAAACGCCTGGTAGCGATCGGGCCAGGGATAGCTGCGGGCCGCCCGGTCCACCCCGGCAATGAGCCGTTCGGCCTCCGTTCCCCGCAGCTCCTTGATCAGGCGCGGTCGTTCCCCGTACCAGTAACGGTCGGGCAGGTCCTGTTCGATCCGCACCACCGGCAGTCCCCGCCTCAGCCGCCAGCCCACCACCTCGTACACGGTGTAGGCCGCCGCATCGGCGGGCTTGGCGGCGATCCAGGTATGGATGGCGAACCAGCCGCGCCAGCCCCAGGCGTCAGCGCCGTAGACCTGGAGCACCGCCTCCCGTACCGTCGCCGGAGACGGCGCAATGCCGGCCGAATCCCGGCGTGCGGTCCGCCAGTCCTGTGCACTACAGGCCGTGAGGGTAACGGATATGGCAAGGCAGAGCAGCAGCGTTCGCATGGTCGGGACCCTCGCATCGTTGATCAGCCGGTGCTGTACTATAGCACAGGCGAAGCGGCCGCCGGAAGTCCCGGCGGCCGCTTCGCATCACGTGGAAAACTATTTCCGTGGCGATTCCCGATAATGGGGATACACTTGAGAAGACAGGCATCACGGCCTGCATCGGAGGAATCGCCATGAAAATGCTCGGACGAATACTCTCTGGAGCGGCGCTGCTCATGACCGCCCTGTGCGCGCTGCCGGCGGCGGGGATGGCGGACGAGGTGCGGGAGACGGAACAGACCGTGCGGTTCAGTACGGAAGAATTGAACCAGCTGGTGGCATCCATCGCGCTGTATCCCGATGCGCTGGTCGCCCAGATCCTGATGGCCGCCACCTACCCGCTGGAGGTGGTGGAGGCGGAGCGCTGGCTGGGCCGGAACCCGCAGTTGAGCGGACAGGCCCTGGACGCGGCGTTGCAGGAACAGCCCTGGGATCCCAGCGTCAAGGCGCTCTGCCATTTTCCCGGTATCCTCGCCTCCATGAGTGACAAGCTGGACCAGACCCGTACACTGGGTGATGCCTTTCTGGAGCAGGAGCAGGAGGTAATGGCCACGATCCAGGCGCTGCGCCGCACCGCCTTGCAGCAGGGGAACCTGAAAAGCGGCAGCGAGCAGACCGTGACCGTGGAACCGACCTACATCCGGATCGAGGCGGCCCGGCCCGGGGTGGTCTACGTGCCGGTCTACGACCCGGCGGTGGTCTACGGCGCCTGGTGGTATCCGGCCTACCCTCCCTACGTCTGGTATTACCCGTCGGGCGTGTACGGCAATCTTGTCATCGGTTTCGGCCCCCCGGTCTTCCTCGGTGTCGGCTATCTGTCCTGGGTGTGGTTCGACTGGGGGGCGCCCCGCATCCGTATCGACGGCTCCCGCACCATCCGCTTCCACCGTCCCCCGCCCGTCCCCCGCGAAACCGGACCGGTCTGGCACCACGATCCACGGCACCGCAAGGGGGTCGCCTACCGCACCTGGCAAACGGGGGAACGCTTCGGCGCCCGCCCCCCGGGGATACGTCCGCCCCTCCGGGAACTGCGTGCCCCGCAGTACCGGCCCCCCCAGGCTTCCCCAGCCCCGGAGCGGCTTGAGAAACGACCGCCAGCAGCCGCCCCCGCGCTGCCGCAGCGGCCGCCGACGGTACGCGACAGTCCTTTCAGGGGAGTCGGCGAAGGCGGCTTCGAACGCAGGGCCGCGGAACGGGGCGGCAGCAGCAGTCGCGGCATCGAGGCCCCGCGCCGCAACCGCGTCCCCGGCAACACCGCCGTCAAGGCGCCGGTACCGGCGCCCCCCCGCGCCGGCCAGGTGCAGCAGCCCGCTCCCGGAGTCTCCACGGGTGCCGGCCGGTCGCAGCGACCGGCATCGCCCCGGCAGGAAGGAGGTGGACGCAGATGACCCCGATCCTTTCCGGACGTTTTGTGAGCAGCGGTCTGAGGCACGGTTTTCTGCTGCTGATCCTTGCCGGCGTGCTGCTGGTGACGACGGCTGCTACCGCCGAATGCCGCGGCCCCGGCCCCCGGCAGCAGCATTTCCGGAGCCCCGAACAGGCGGCCCGGGCACTGGTTGAAGCCTGCCGGAAGGATGATCTGCAGGCCCTGCTGACCATACTGGGACCAGGCAGCCGACAACTGGTGGCATCCGGGGACGGCGTTGCCGACAACGCCGGCAGGGACCGCTTTGTCGCCGCCTACGACCACAAGCATCGTATCACCCCGCAGGGGCCGACCGCCATGATCCTGCAGATCGGGAATGATGACTGGTCATTGCCGATCCCGATCGTCAGGAAGCGCGGCGGATGGGCCTTTGATATCGGTACGGGAAAGCGGGAGATGCTGAAACGCAGAATCGGGCGCAACGAGCTGCGGGCCCTCGAGTTGCTGGAGCGGTATGTGGCGGCACAGCATGACTACGCCGGCAGGAACCGTGGCGACAACGGCACGGTAGAGTTCGCCCAACGGCTGGTCAGCAGTCCGGGCAGACGGGACGGCCTGTACTGGAAAGCACAGGAAGGGGAGCCGGAAAGCCCCTTCGGCCCGCTGGTGGCCCAACTGACGGCTGATGGCTACTCCGTCACGGAGGCTCCCTTTGCCCCCTTCCACGGCTACCATTTCAGGATTCTGACCGGCCAGGGTGAGCAGGCCGGCGGCGGAGCCTACCCCTACCTGGTCAAGGGGAGGATGATCCTGGGATTTGCCCTGGTGGCCTATCCGGCGGCATACGGCAGTTCCGGGGTCATGACCTTTCTGGTCAATCAGGAGGGGATTGTCTACGAAAAGAACCTCGGCAGACAGACCCGGCGGCTTGCCGAAGCCATGACCCTTTTCAACCCGGATTCGACCTGGCGGCGGGTACAACCGCCGGAACCACCGGCCAACGGGGCAGCAACGAAACAGCCCTGAAAGACACTGGCCGATGAAACGACAGGGGCCGCCCCGTTGGCGGAGCGGCCCCTGTGTTGTGTGACGGCAACCGGTCGTCTCAGGACGTTTCCAGGTAGCGCCGCACCGCATGTTGCAGCGACGGAAACCCGATCCGCCCGAAGTCGATCGCATCGCGACTGAGCCACAGGACCGACTCCAGGTCGTCCCCCGCCGTGATGGCGGGCGGCGTGTCGAACCGCACCAGAAAGATCAGGTCCAGGGTGTCGTACTCGATGCCGCGATAGAGGTAGCGGTTCGGGAAGGAGAACAGGTAGTGCGGGTTCGGAACGTCGATCTGCAGTTCCTCCCGCAACTCCCGCCGCAACGCCTCTTCCGCTGTTTCATCCGGGTCGACGAATCCCCCCGGCAGATCGAGCATCCCCCGTGCCGGTTCGTGCTTGCGGACACCGAAGAGCAGCCTGCCCCGGCATTCGATGATAACGGCCACGGCGGCGGCGACGTTCAGGTACAGCAGAAACCCGCAGTCGTCACAGGAAAACTGCTTGCGCGACGGCCAGGAGAGCCGAACGCCGCCGCACTGCGGGCAACGTGTTATTGCCGGCACCACCGGCTTACTGCCGCCAGGTCCCGTAGTGGACGAACTCCTCCAGCGGCTTGCGGGGCGGACCGCCTTTCAGTTCACCGGCGGGGTAGCCCAGGGGGAAGAGTCCCACTACCTTGAGAGCGGCCGGTATCCCCAGCAGGGCTTTCACCTGCTCCTCGTCGTACACCCCCACGAAGACGGTGCCCAGCCCCTGGTCGTGGGCCGCCAGCATCAGGTTCTGCGTGGCGATTCCCAGATCGGCCATGTAGTAGGGCTGGTCGTGCAGCGCACCGGACTTGGCCGGATCCGCGCAGGCCACGATCACCACCGGCGCCTGGGCGATCCCCTTCTGGGCCGGGTTGGATTTGTAGCCGTAGGCGGCAAAGAACGACTCAACAAAGGAGAGCTCGCTGAGCTTCTCCCGCACTGCCGGATCGGTCACCACCACCAGGCTCCAGCACTGCAGGTTGGACCATGACGGCGCCCGGCGGACCGCCTCCAGCACCGCGGTCAGCTTTGCCGGCTCAACCGGTTGTTCCGAAAACCTGCGCACGCTCTGTCGTGTTCTGATCGCTTCCAGTGTCTCCATGGCATCCTCCTTTTTACCTCGGTTTTCAGGAACCGCACTATACCGGGGTTGCTCAAAAATAGCCAGATCGCTGCACCCGCGAAGCACAGGCGCTTGCTAGCGTCGCAGCAGGCGCAGGCCGTTGCCCACCACCAGCAGGCTGGTGCCCATATCGGCGAACACCGCCATCCACATGGTGGCATGCCCCGTCACCGCCAGCAGCAGGAATGCCCCCTTGATGCCCAGGGCCAGGGTCACGTTCTGGCGCAGCAGCCGCACCGTGGCGCGGGAGAGCCGGATGAAGACCGGAATTTTGCGCAGGTCGTCATCCATCAGCGCCACATCGGCGGTATCGATGGCCGTATCGGACCCGGCGGCCCCCATGGCGAATCCGATGTGGGCCCGGGCCAGTGCCGGCGCGTCGTTGATGCCGTCCCCCACCATCCCCACCGGGCCGTCGGCTCCGAGCCGTTCGATGACGCGCAGCTTGTCCTCCGGCAGCAGTTCCCCCTCTACCCGGTCGATGCCGGCCTGGAGGGCGATACTGCGGGCGATCTCGACGCTGTCGCCGCTGAGGATCACGGTGTTGACTCCCAGGGAGTGCAGGTCGGCAACGGCCTCGCGGCTGGTTTCCCGCAAGGTGTCGGCCACGGCGAACAGCGCCAGGGCACCGTGCTCGCCGGCCAGGAACACCACGGAATTTCCCGTTGCCACGAGCTCGTCGCGGCGCAGTGCCAGTGCCGGTGTCGCACACCCCAGATCCTGCAGCAACCGGTAATTGCCCAAGTGGTACAGGGAGCCGTTGCTCAGCCCCCGTACCCCCCGGCCGGGCAAGGCGGTAAACGCCTCGATCTCCGGCAGGGGCGCCACGACGCTGCCGTTGTCCCCGGCAACCGCACGGGAGACCGGATGGTCGGAACGGGCCGCCAGTGCGGCGGCCAAGCTGCGGCAGCGTTCCGGATCGGCGTCAGCCCAGGGGATGAAGGCGGTCTGTACCGGCTCGCCATGGGTCAGGGTGCCGGTCTTGTCCAAGGCCAGCCAACGTAATGAACGGCCAGCTTCAAGGTACGCCCCCCCCTTGATCAGGATGCCGTGACGGGCTGCGGCCGCCAGACCGCTGACGATGGTGACCGGCGTGGAAATGACCAGGGCGCAGGGGCAGGCGATCACCAGCAGCACCAGGGCACGGTAGATCCACTCCCCCCAGGGAGCGCCGCCGGCCAGGGGCGGCAGCAGGGCCACGGCCAACGCCACGGCGAATACGGCCGGGGTATAGCGGTGGGCAAACCGGTCCACCAGGCGCTGGATCGGGGCGCGGCCGGCCTGGGCCCCTTCCACGGCCCGGATGATGCGAGCCAGGGTGGAGTGGTCCGCCGGGGCCGTGGTCCGGAACTCCAGCTCCCCCTCCTGGTTGATGGTGCCGGCAAAGAGTCGGTCGCCGGCTGATTTTTCCACCGGCAGGCTCTCGCCGGTGATCGGTGCCTGATTCACGCTGGAGCAGCCGGACAGTACGATACCGTCCAGGGGAACCCGCTCCCCCGGCCTCAGGCGTACCCGACTCCCCACGGCCACCCCCCGGGCTGCCGCCTCCTGCCAGCTTCCGTCCGGCTGCTGCACCGTGGCCTGCTCCGGCGCCAGGGCGAGCAGTCGGTGCACCGCCCGGCGGGCACGATCCAGGGCCCGTTCCTCCAGGCGCTCGGCCAGGGTGAACAGGATCATCACCATGGCCGCCTCCGGCCACTGCCCGATGGCCAGGGCGCCGGTCACGGCGAGGGACATGAGAGCGTTCATGTTAAGGTCGGCCCGACAGAGCGCCCGCCACCCCTTCCGGAAGGTGTCCAGGCCGCCGAGGGCGATGGCGCAGAGCGCCAGCAACAGCCCGGCCCGGTGGTAGTCGCCGGGGAGCCAGTGCGCGCCTTCCGCGGACAGCGCCAATGCCCCGGCCAGACCAAGGCGCCACCAGGGCACCGGCCGGCCGCCATCACCGCCGCCGCAACAGCTGTCCGCGCAACAACCGCTCATGGCCGTACCTCCCTGCGCTCCTTTGCCGGAAGGAGACACTCCCTGATATGGTCTACCCCGGCCTGCAGCAGGTTGCGCACATGGGCGTCATCCAGGGTGTAGTAGACGATCTTGCCGGACTTGCGGAACCTGACCACCTGCATGCTGCGCAGAAGGCGCAACTGGTGGGAAACCGCCGAGATGCTGGCCCCCAGCAGGGCCGCGATATCGCAGACACAAAGTTCCTCCAGGGACAGCGCCTGGATGATCCGCACCCTGGTGGGGTCCCCCAGCAGCCGGAAGGTCTCGGCCAGACGCACGGTTGCCTCTGCGGAGAGCAGGTGCGGCGCAACGGCATTGATCTTTTCTTGGTCGATGCAGCTCACATCGCAGCAATAATCGCTTGACACGGGCGACTCCTGAAAACTACATTTGAGCAATCATTCAAATGAAGGGTAGCTGATTCCGCTTTGTCATGCAAGAGCACGGAACGCGTTTTGCGCTTTACAGTTCCACCGGATCTTTATTATAAGCTAGGTCATGCTTCGTCTCGTCACCGCCATCATACTGCTGGTCAGCCTGCTGACCACCACCGTCTGCATCGGTGCGGACAGCAGTGCCGCAACCGCGGCCGCGGGGTCGGACTGCTGCCCGGTTGTCGTTTCCGGCGGCCAGGACAGTCACCACCCCTGCAGTACCGACGGCGGCAGCTCCCACGGCGCCCACTGCTGCGACATTCACACCCATCCGCAGGGCGTCACCGGCCCCCTGCCGACGCTGTCCCATCCCCCCCAGGAGTCACCGCAGCGTACCGCGGTGGTCCCGCACCTGGTTCCCCAGGATTTTTCACGCATTCCCTTCATACCGCCTCGAACCGTCTGATCAACACCCCGTTTCTCCCCGCTGCTCACAACTGAATACTGAGGAACTCGGAATGTGCCGATGCGCCGGTTTTTACGCTGGTACATCCCTACTGCTACTTTGTCGCATTCTGTTTCCCCTTCCCTAACCCTCCCCCGCTGGGGGAGGGAATGACTGCTCCTCCCCCCAGTGGGGTGCGGTTGGGAGGGGGGAAGCAACCGGCGAACTAATGTGACAAAGTAGCCTTACTTACCCAAGGAGTACGACCATGCGATTGTTTCTTGTCGTAAGCGTCGCCGTTCTCTGGGCCCTGCCGTCCTTTGCGCTGGAGTCTTCCGCTCCCGCAACAACGCCGCTTGCATTGGCGGATGCCGTGACGCTGGCCCTGAAGCAGAACCGCGAGCTTGCCGCAGCACGTGAAGAACTGGCCGGTCTGACAACAGCCGCCGGATATGCCGGTACCCTGCCCAATCCGGTGCTGGAACTGGAAGGGAAAACCGGGGCTTTGACCAACAGTCCCGATGAAAAGGGGTTTGGGATATCCCTGGCCCAGGAGATTCCGCTGATGCCGGTCGGCGCGCGGCGCATGGCCGTGGCGCAGGCAGAGGCGGACGTTGCCCAAGCCCGATTGAAGGGGCAGGAACGCGAACTGGCTGACCAGGTACGCCGGGCCTGGCTGGAGGCGGCGCTGTCGCAGAAACGGCTGCTCCTGCTCCGGGAACAGCAGGCGATTGCGGCAACGCTGCTGGAGATGGCAACCATCCGCTTCAAGGAGGGAGACATCCCGGAATTTGAACTGCAGCTTGCCGGTCTTGATCAGCGCAGGAGCAGCCTGCGCCATGAGGAAGCCGTTGCAGCCGCCGCCTCGCACAGCAGGCGGCTTGCCGGGCTTCTGGGGCTTGACGGACCGGGCAGCCTGCCGCCGCTTGCCGACCTGCCGGAGGTCCGGGCGATTGCCGGAACCGACGAGTCACTGATTGCCAACGCCCTGGAACAACGCCCGGATCTGGCCGCTCTCCGGCACGAACTGCGCCGGGAGGATGCCGCCCTGTCGCTGGCCCGGGCCGAGGCGGTGCCGTCGCTGACCGTGGCGCTGTCCTACAGCAACGAACGCTCGACCCAGAACGCCTATGAGCTGAGCGGCGCAGCCCTGACCGCGGGTAAGGAGCGCACGAACGACCATATCCTGGGGCTCAAGCTGTCAATGCCGCTGCCGCTTTTCTCCCACAACCAGGCTGAACGGATAAAGGCCGCAGCCCGGTCCAATGCTGCCCGCCAGCGCCTGGAAGCCGGCCGCCGCGCTGCTGAAAGCGAGCTGCGCGAACTGCTGGCGCAGCATCAGTTGGCCCGCAGGGCCCTGGAACTGCACCGCAGCGCCCTGGGGCCGACGGCCCGCGAAAACCTGAAGATTCAACAGGAGGCGTTTCATCTGGGAGAGATCGGCATGCAGCAGGTGCTGGACGAAAAACGGCGGCTCGCCGAACAGCAGGAGGCTGAGCTGAACGCCCTGCAGACGGCAGTTGAGACCTACGTTCGATTGGAAAACGCGGTTGGCGTTTCAGTAACACCGGGAGGAAAACCATGAGGCAGTTGAGCAGACTCTTTTTCATACTGATGATGACGGTGGCTGTTGGCTGTTCCAGCAGCGCGGACAAGCACGCCAAAGCACCAGCAGCGGCCGACGAGCCGGTACAGGTGACGGCCTGGACAGCCAAAAGCGAACTGTTCATGGAGTACGCCCCGCTGCAGCCGGGCAAAAAAAGCAGGTTTCTGATCCACCTGACCCGGCTTGTTGATGGAAAACCGGTCACCGAGGGGCCGCTCAAGCTGGAACTGCATCCTGCAACAGGCCAGCCGTTGACGTTCAGTGTGCCCGCGCCGGTGCGTCCCGGTATCTTCGAGGCAGAGCTGAGCGTACCGGAAGCAGGTGTGTACGCCCTGGAAGCAGTGCTGGAAGGGAAGACGTTCAGCGACCGGATCACCGTGTCCGGCATCCGGGCCGGAGCGCCTGCCCCGGCGCAGACAGTCAAAAAGGAAGAGCATACCGAACACGCCAAACCGGAAAAGCATGACGATCATGCCCCTGCCGGGAAGAATAAGCACAGCAAGGCAGAGAAACATGACGACCATGACCATGCTGACACAAAGAAGCATGGCAAGCCGGAACAGCATGATGACCATGACCATGGGGAGAAGAACAAACCTGCCGTGGTGCAAAAACATGACGATCACGATGATCATGATGACCACGGCCATGACGGCGAGCACGATCATCATGCCCCTGCCCAGGTGAGCGGTGACGGCAGCGGCAGCATCTCCCTGTCGAAAGTACAGCAGTGGAGCCTTGATATCCTGATGCGTCAGCCGGAGAAGAAAAAACTGGCCGGACAGATCATTGCCAGCGGCGAGCTGGTGGCGGCGGCCGATGGTGAAGCCACGGTGGCTGCGCCGCTGTCCGGCCTGCTGTCCGTTACCAGGCCGCTGCCCTATCTGGGCAAGCGGGTGGCCAAGGGGGAGGTGATCGCCCTGATTGAACCGCCGATACGGCCCGATGGCGGGGCCGGTCAGCTTTCAGCAGCCCACGCCGAGGCCCGTAACCGGGTCACCCTGGCCCGGCAGGAGCATGAACGGGCCCAGCGGCTGTATGACGCCAAGATCGCCCCCCGCAAGCGGGTGGAGGAGGCGGCCGCCGCCCTGGACAACGCCAAGGCGGCCCTTGCGCCGCTGGAGCGTTCGGCAGCGCTGCTCGGCGGCGACGGCGCAGGCCGTCTGGCCGTGCGCGCGCCGGTCAGCGGCACCGTGGTGGAACTGTTTTCCGGCACCGGCAAGGGGATTGAGGCGGGCCAGCCGATTGCGCGCATCGTCAATACCGCCACCCTCTGGCTGAAGACCAGCCTGCCCGCCATTGACGCCGGTCGCCTGCCCCGTCAACCGGTTGCCGGTTTTACGGTGGCCGGACAGGAGGGCAGCTTCAAGGCCGGCCGCCTGGTCTCGGTGAGCGGCATGCTTGATCCCCAGAGCCGCACCCTGCCGGTGATCTTCAGCGTTCCCAACCCCGATGCCCGTCTGAAGGTGGGTATGTTTGCCACGGTAGCGGTTTCCACCGGTTCCGTCACTGAATCTCTGGTGCTGCCGGCAGAGGCGCTGACCGAGGACGAGGGGCGCTACTTCGTGTTCCTGCAGACCGCAGGTGAGCGTTTTACCCGCCGGGAAGTGCAGACCGGCGCACGCCGGGACGGCCTGGTCCAGATCGTCAAAGGGCTGCGCGAGCATGACCGCGTGGTGGTGAAAGGCAGCTACTATGTAAAGCAGGCCGTTTCAACAGGCGCGAAGGAGGATCCCCATGCCGGACACGCCCACTAGCAGTTCCCTGCTGGATAAACTGATCCGGCTGGCCCTGGAAAACCGGCTGGTGGTGGTGATCGCCATGGTGCTGGTGCTGGCCGTCGGCACCGTAACCGCCATGAAGATGCCGGTGGATGTCCTGCCGGACCTGACCGCCCCCACCGTAACCATCCTGACCGAAGCCAAAGGGATGGCCCCGGAAGAGGTGGAGACGCTGCTCACCTACCCGATTGAAAGTAACTTAAACGGCGCCACCGGCGTGCGGCGGGTCCGCTCGGTCTCCATGCCGGGGCTCTCCACGGTCTGGGTGGAGTTCACCTGGGGCACCGACATCTACCGCGCCCGGCAGGTGGTGAATGAAAAGCTGCAACTGGTTTCCGGCAGCCTGCCCGCCGGGACCGTGCCGACCCTGGCGCCGATCTCCTCCATCATGGGGGAGATCATGTATCTCGCCGTGGCCAGCGACAGCCACAGCCTGATGGAGGTGAAGGAGCAGGCTGAGTTTGTGGTCAGGAAACGGTTGATGGCCACCACCGGCGTTGCCCAGGTGGTGACGGTGGGGGGCGAGACCAAGCAGTATCAGGTGGAGATCGACCCCTTGCGGCTACAGGCCTTCGGCGTGACCGTGGGCCAGGTGACCGGCGCGCTGAAGGGCAGCAACGAGAACTTTGCCGCCGGTGTGATCAAACAGCAGCACCAGGACTACCTGGTGCGGGGCATGGGACGGTTCCGCTCCGTGGCCGACATCGAGCAGACCGTGGTGCAGAGCAAAGACGGGCTGCCGGTGCTGGTGCGCGACGTGGCCACCGTGACTACCCGCGCGGCCTTCCGGGTGGGGGACGCCTCGGCCAACGGCAAACCTGCGGTGGTCATCTCGGTGCAGAAACATCCCGACGCCAACACCCTGGAGCTGACCGGGCGGATCAAGCAGCAGCTTGCCGATATTCAGAAAACATTGCCCCCGGGGATGCGGATCGAAAGCGACCTGTTCCAGCAGGCCGACTTCATCACGCGGGCCATTGCCAACATCAAGCGGGTGCTGCTGGAAGGGGCCCTGCTGGTGGTGGTGATCCTGTTCCTGTTCCTGGGCAACCTGCGCACCACCATGATCTCGCTGGTGGCCATGCCGGTGTCGCTTCTGTGCGGGATCTTTGCGCTGAAGCTGTTCGGCGGCTCCATCAACACCATGACCCTGGGCGGCATGGCCATTGCCATCGGCGTGATCGTGGATGACGCCATCATCGACGTGGAAAACGTCTACCGCCGCCTGCGGGAAAACGCCGCCCTGCCGGAGGGGGAGCGCCGCCCTGCCCGGCTGGTGATCTTCGAGGCCTCCCGCGAGATCCGTTCCTCCATTGTCAACGCCACCCTGATCATCCTGGTGGTATTCCTGCCGCTCTTCTTCCTGTCCGGGGTGGAGGGACGCCTGTTGCAGCCGCTGGGGATCTCCTACATGGTCTCCATCGGCGCCTCGCTGCTGGTGGCCCTGACCGTGACCCCGGCGCTCTGCTCCTACCTGCTGTCAAAGAGCGGCTATCTGGCCGAGCATGGCGACAGCCGCACCATGCTGTGGCTCCTGTCCCGCTACCGGCCGCTGCTGGAGCAGCTGCTCAACCACCCCCGCCGGGTCATGGCCGGGGCGGCAATCACCTTTGTGCTGGCCCTGGGGCTGCTCTTCCTGACCGGGCGTTCATTTCTTCCCGCCTTCAACGAGGGGGCGCTGACGGTGATGGTGGTCACCGGCCCCGGCACCTCGCTGGAAAAGTCGTCGGAGATCGCCAGCAAGATAGAAACGCTGATGCTGACCCATCCGGCGGTGAAAAAGACCTCGCGCCGCACCGGCCGGGGAGAGCAGGACGAACACGGCAAGTTTCCCAACGCCAGCGAGATCGAGGTCAGCCTCGATATGGACGGCAGGCGGCTCGGCACCGTAATGAGCGAACTGCGTGCGCTTACGGCGGTGATCCCCGGCGTCTCCATCACCTTCGGCCAGCCGATCGGCCACCGCATCGACCACATGCTCTCCGGCACCATGGCCAACCTGGCCATCAAGATTTACGGCCCGGAGCTGTCGCTGCTCAAGCAGGCGGCCGATCAGATCAAGGCGGAAATCGAGGGCATTCCCGGCCTGGCTGACCTGTCGGTGGACCAGCAGGCCGATATTCCGCAACTGCGCATCATTCCCCGCCGCGAAGAGCTGGCCCGTTACAACCTGACCATGGCCGGCGTTGCGGAAGGGATGGAGGTGGCCACAGCCGGACAGGTGGTCTCGCGCACCCTGGAAGGGGACCGCGGCTTTGACGTGGTGGTCCGCTTCCCGGCCTCCGCGGGCCGGGACACGGCGGCCATCGGCCAGATCCTGCTGGATACCCCCACCGGCCGGAAGGTGCCGCTGGCGGCAGTGGCCGATATTGTTTCCGGCAAAGGCCCCAACAGCATCAGCCGCGAAAACGTGCAGCGCAAGGTGGTGGTGCAGGCCAACACGGCCGGTCGCGACCTGCGCGCCGTCTACCAGGATGTGCGCAACCGGATCGACACGCTCACGCTGCCGCCGGGCTATTTCGTGGAGTACGGCGGCCAGTTTGAGAGCGAAGCCGGGGCCACCCGCACGATCGGCCTGCTCAGCATCGTCTCCATCAGCCTGATCCTGCTGATTCTGTACCTGGAGTTCAGATCGTTCCGGGCCGCCTCCCTGGTGATGGTCAACCTGCCGCTGGCCTTCATCGGCGGCATCGTGGCGGTGGTGCTGACCGACCGGGTGATCAGCGTCGCCTCGCTGGTGGGCTTCATCACCCTCTTCGGCATTGCCACCCGCAACGGCATCCTGCTGGTCTCCCACTACCGCTACCTGATGGAGACCGAAGGGCTGGCGCTGCGCGAGGCCGTGGTCAAGGGGTCGCTGGAACGGCTGCGACCGGTGACGATGACCGCCCTGGCCGCCGGTCTGGCCCTGGTCCCCTTTGCCATTGCCGCCCACAAACCGGGCAACGAGATCCTCTCGCCCCTGGCGGTGGTCATCCTGGGCGGACTGGTCAGCGCCACCATCCTGAACATGCTGGTGCTGCCGGTCCTCTACCTGCGCTTCGGCGCTCAACACAGCAACCTGAGTTTGGGCTTAGAATCTGAAAAGGAGCAATAAATCATGAAAAGAATCATCATACTCGTGGCAGCGGTGGCCCTGTTTTCCGGCTGCGCTTCCACTGAAACCATCAAACGGCTGGAAACGCAAAGCGGGCACGGCATGTACACCGCGCTTGCCGACACGCAGGCACCGGCGCCGGCAGGGTACGGCGACTTGCAGCTCAGCCTCAGCCTCAAGACGAGAAACCCCGGCAGCGTCCTGATGGACACCACCGATTACGGTACCGAGCGCTACAGCCTGCTGGTGGGGATCAGCGGACAGACCCTGCGACTGACCGGCGCCAGAACCCCGGAAAGCGGCGACTACCACGGCAGCAGCGATCCCGAAGCAGGGAACGGTGTGCGTTATCACTTCACCGCGACCCTGCGACTGCCGGTGGGCAGCCACCGTATCACCGTTGCCTTGCCGGGCGACGGCGTGGTGCTCGAACACGATGTGACCGTGCACCACGGCATGAACCGGCTGGAGCTGAAGCCGGTCTATGGCATGAAGAGCAGCTATACGCTGCTGGGATTCCGGGGAGAGCGCACCTATTACGAAGGAGTGACGGCACTGGTCGTGAGCGGCCAGTCCGATTAGACGGCATGCTGCCACGGCCGCCCGGGGAACAGCGCGGGCGGCCGTGGCAGCATGCGGGTATGGTGGCGTGCAGTGTCCGCCGGTCGAAAACGTGTCGAAGCGGCTGACGGGACACGACACGGTACCCTGGGCCGAAAGCTAGAAGGGAAGCGGCAGCAGTGCCTCCAGCGAATCGATCCGGCTGTCGGCCAGCTCCATCTCCCACGGCTCGCCAAAGCCGAAGGTGCAGGCGATGGACCTCACCCCGGCAGCGCGGGCGGCATCGAAGTCATTACTGCTGTCGCCGATCATCACCGCGGCAGGGGCCACGACTCCGGCCTGCTCCATGGCCAGCAGCAGCGGGTCCGGCCACGGTTTGCACTGCGCCACCGCATCCCCCCCCAGAACCGTGCCGAACCAGTCGGCAACCTCCAGGACGTCCAGCAACTGCCGGCAGAGCACGGTGGGCTTGTTGGACACCACGGCCAGGAAAACACCGGCATCCCGCAGGGCGGCCAGCAGGGGCAGGACACCGGGGTACAGCCGGGAATGCACGGCGATGTTGGCGCCGTTGTGCTCAAGAAAAAGGTCGAGCCCCCGGTCCAGGTCATCGGCCCGCTCCGGCAGGGTCCTGCCCACCAGATTGCGGGCTCCCTTGCCGATGCACTGGCGGACGGTTTCCGTAGCAAGCGGCGGCAGGCCGAAGCTGCTACGCATGAAGTTCACCGAAGCGGCAAGGTCGGCAAGGGAATCCACCAGGGTGCCGTCAAGGTCGAACATGACCAGTGAAGGGGCGGTCATCACGCCCCAGGGATTTTGTGTCGTATCCATTGTCTGCGACTCCATGTCATCTGACGGTCAGTCCCGCCGACGGCGGGGTCAGGGGGAAGCTTCCGCGCCGCATTCGCGCAACAGCGGCTGCGGCTTCCGGGCAACAACGGCGGCAACCGTCCCGGCCACGGCGCAGCCCGCCATGGTCAGCGCCATCGGCAGACCGGTGCCGTTGTGGAACATCCCCACGCAGGCCCCGGCCGTGGCCCCCAGCGTGTACTGGATCGTTCCCAGCAGCGCGGAGGCGCTTCCGGCCATGGAGCCGAAGGGCGCCAGGGCAAGGGCCGTCACGTTGGGGTAGAGCAGCCCGGTGGTGCAGAGGCAGATGAACAGCAGCACCAGCTGGGCCGGGAACCCGCCGAGGCCGCTTGCAATGGCCAGGGCCAGGAGCAGGGCGCTCATCAGGTTGATGCCGAAGGCGATGCCCATGAGCAGTTCGGACGGATAGCGGCGCAGCAGGCGGCGGTTCAGCTGCGAGGCACCGATCAGCCCGAAGGCGTTGAGGCCGAACAGAATGCCGAACTGTTGGGGAGAAACCCCGTGCAGTTCGATGAACAGCTGCGGAGCACCGGAAATGTAGGAAAAGTTGATCCCGGCAACCGCCCCCAGGGCGAGCGCATGGGCGCAGTACCGGCGGTTGCGGAGCAGGAAGCGGTAGCCCGCGGCCATATCCCGCAGCCGGTGCCGGATACGCCGCTCCTCGGGCAGTGATTCGGGCAGCCAGACCAGCGTTGCCAGGAGCGACAGCATACCGAACAGCCCTAAAACGGCGAAAATGCCCCGCCAGCCGGTGATCAGCAGCAGTTGACCGCCCGCCAGGGGGGGCGAGGATCGGCGCGGCCCCCATCACCAGCATGAGCAGCGAGAACATCCGGGCCGCCTCGGCCGTATCGTACAGATCGCGGACCACGGCGCGGGAGATGACGATGCTGGCGCCGCCCCCCAGCGCCATGGCTACCCGCCAGAACAGCAATCCCTCGCCGGTGCGGACCAGGGCGCAGCCGATGGTGGCGATGCAGTACACCGCCAGCCCGAACACGAGCGGCCGCTTCCGGCCCCAGCGGTCGGCCAGCGGCCCGTACAGCAGCTGGCCGATGGCGGAACCGAACAGAAAGGCGGAAACCGACAGCTGCACCGTCCCGAGGGGCACGGCAAGGTCCTGGGCGATCTGGGGAAATGCCGGCAGATACATATCGATGGACATGGCGTTGAAGGCGGTCAGCGCCCCCAGGACCAAGACCAGCTTTACCATGCCGATCTGGTGCGGCACGGCGGGGAACCTTCCGGCAGAATAGAGGGAAGTGACCGGTTTCTCTGGGGGGACAGACGGCATCCTGGGTCGGACCGGCTTACTCCGCAAGGTAGTCCCCCGCAAAGGCGAACAGGTCGGCAGCCAGTACCGAAAATTCGTCGTGCAGCGCCCCATGGTGACGGCGCAGCTCCCGTTCGCCCCCCTTCAACGGATTGGGGCGGGAGAGGCGGGCGGACATCCGGGCCAGGGCACCGCCGATCCCCTCGATGGTGCCGTAGGAGGGGAGCAGCTCCTCGAAGATGGTGGGCACCAGTCGGCGCATCTCCGGCGGCAGGTCGTACAGGTGGCGGTCGATAATGCCGCGGGTTCTGGCCAGGTAGGCCGGCAGCGGCTCCGGGGACCAGCGTTGCCAGTCGTTGGCCAGGAAGTAGTCGCAGAAGAGATCCAGCATGATGCCGCGATACCGGCCGTACTCCGCCGCCAGCAGCTGCCTGCTGCGGCGAAAGGCCGGGTGTGTGTCGGCGTGGGAGTCGATTCTGCGGTGCAGCGCCACCCCCAGCCGGACCCGCTCCGGAAAACGCTCCTCCAGGGGACCCTTGACGAAATCACCCATGAAGTTGCCCACCAGCACCTGTTCGTCCGCCCCGGAGAGGAGCATGTGGAAGAGGAAGTTCACGGGCGCAGCCGTCCTCCGGATGCCACGGCAGATTGAGCCGGAGAAGATGATGCCATGCCTGCTTTCATGCCGGAATCATTGCCGCAAACTGTTTTTCAACCTGTTTGGCGTTCTTCGCCAGCTGTTCATGGACCCCTTGGGACATGGGGTCGGGAAAAATATCCTCAGCATCGCGTTCCAGTCCCGTCAGAATTGCGGAGGCAACCTGGACCGGCGTTGCTTTGGGCATTTCCTGGCCGGCCGTCATTTTCGTATCCACCGGGCCGGGGTAAACTCCGACAACCCTGATGCCGCGAGGAGCCAGCTCGGCCCGCATCCCTTGCAGCAGGGAGTGCCCAGCCGCCTTTGAAGCGCAGTAGGTGCCGTTGACCGGCAGGTTGACCAGGCCGATGATAGAGCAGACGTTCACGATCGTCCCGCTGCCCTTGGCTTCCAGGAGAGGAGCGAATGCCCGGCACATGGCCAGCGTGCCAAAGAAGTTGACTTCCATCTCCTCGCGGGCAGCCTCCAGGCCAGCACGGCCCAAGAGCGATACACAGCGGTTGATGCCGGCATTGTTGATCAGCAGGTTCACATCCACGCATTGTTCAGCGGCTGCTGCCACACTGGCAGCAGAGGTAATATCCAGCGGGACAGCAACGATTCTTTCAGGATTGAATTGCACCAGTTCCTGGACAGCTGCGACGGTTCGCGCTGCCGCGTAAATTTTGGCAGCCCCTTTCTCCAGCAGCGCCTTGACCAGGGCGCTGCCGACGCCTCCGTTTGCGCCGGTCACCAAAACGGTTTTTGCTTTGAGATTCATAGGCACCCTTTCCAATTGTGGTACGCTGCAGCGCGTCAGTGACGCATATCGTATGCCGATCATCAATGCCCCAAATAAATGAGTGGCCAGGGCATTCATCGTTTCGACCGAAGCGGTCGGGCTTCCCGTGCTCCCTTGCACACCTGAAGATGTTCAGTGAACGGGAGACGTGACTTCTACACGGTAGCAGCCTCCAGGGTAAATTGCAAGCTACTGAAATGATTGTCAATGTGTTGTGAGAGGGGCGGCGAGCACCCACAAGGGCACGGGGGCGCACCGTGCGGCGGGAGCGGTCGGCCGTTGAGCCGCTCCCAGCTGGGCTCCCCGGTCATTGCACGCGTTCGTGCCCCAACAGGCACTGCATCCCGACTTGACAGTTTGTGCCTACCCCTTGTATGGTGATCATGCAATAACCTATATCACCCGATCACCATGCGGAGCCGCCCATGCCCCCTCTCACCGACCGCCAGCAACAGGTCCTGAGCTTTATCACCTCCTACATCGACACCAACGGCTATCCCCCTTCCCAGCGGGAGATCGCCAGCCATCTGGGGGTCAGCGGCAATCCGGCCGTCATGAAGCACCTTGATGCGCTTGAGAAAAAAGGGTTCATCCGGCGCGACTCCAATTCCCGCTCCATTGCCGTGACCAGCTCCCGGACCGGGACGGTGTCGCTGCCGATCGTCGGCACCGTCCGGGCCGGAGAACTCACCCTGGCGGTGGAGGATATCCAGGGCTACCTCGCAATCGACCGGATGCATCAGCACGGCGGCACGTTCCTGCTGCGGGTCACGGGCGACTCCATGATCAATGCCGCCATCTGCGACGGCGACCTTGCCCTGGTTCGGCCCCAATCCACGGCGGAGAACCGTGATATCGTGGTGGCCATGGTGGAGGGGGAAGCAACCCTGAAGGAATTCCACCGGGAGCAGGGTGCGATCCGGCTGCAGCCCAAACATCCCACCATGGCTCCCATCATCATTCAGGAAGGAAGCGGCGAGGTCGCCATCATCGGCAAGGTGGTGGGGATCTTCCGCAGCATGGCATGACCGTGGAACAGGTCAGGGAACCGATACGGGTGGCGGTGATCTTTGGCCCGGGCAGAACCATCACGCCGGTCTGGTTCGAGTGGCGCCGCCGCAAGCACGCCATCAGCCAGACCACCTACACCTGGTCGGACACGGTGGGGGAGACAACCCGGCTGCACTTCTCCGTCTCCGATGGCGAAGCGCTGTATGAACTGGTCTACAGCACCGCCGACCAGAGCTGGAACCTGCTCAACCTTGCCGCGGATCAGACCGAGCATGATCTCCGCTACGAAAGCCCCTAGCCAGGCGCGGCCGCTACCGCACCGCTCATTGCGGAACTGCCGCAGACGCGGCCGGGACACGCAACGGACCAAGCTGCTGGAGTCGACATGACCATCCTCACACTTGACAGCACGAGCATACGCGCACACCGCGACGATCTGGCAGGCCTGCGCCTGACCATCTTCCGGGAGTACCCCTACCTCTACGACGGCCGGCTTGAGGACGAACGGCACTATCTCTCCCACTATGCCGATCATGGCAGCGTCCTGGCGGCCCTGGACGGTGGGACGATCGTTGGCGCCATCACCGGCATGCCGCTCGATCGTGAACCGCCGGACTTCACCCGGCCGTTCCGGAATGCCGGTCGCGATCCTGCGCAGTACTATTACATTGGTGAGCTGCTGCTGCAGGCGCCCTACCGGGGCAGTGGCCTGGGCTCCCGCATGCTTGCACAGTTCGAGCAGCAGATCAGGCAGGCCGCAAGGTTTACCCAGGCCTGCTGCGCAACGGTTGTGCGCCCTGATGATCATCCCCTCAGGCCGGCCGGGTTCCGGCCGGTTGAACCGTTCTGCCGCCGTCACGGCTACGCGCCGGTACCGGGAGCAGTGGTCCAGGTTGCCTGGCGGCAGCTTGACGGCACCAGACCACGCAACAGCTTGCAGTACTGGGAAAAGACGCTCCCATGACCAGCCCCGCCAGACTGATGGATATCAACGGCATCACGGTTGAGCTGGTACGCAAGCCGATCAAGAATCTGCATATCAGGCTCTACCCGCCGGACGGCAGCAGGGTGCTGGTTTCGGCCCCCAAACGCATGAGCCTGGCCGCTGTCCGTCAGGCTGTGGTCGACAGCCTGGACTGGATTCGGAAACACCAGCAGAAACTGTCCACCCGGCCGCAGCCACCGCCACCAAGCTATGGCACCGGTGACCCCCACTATTTCCTCGGCTCCTGTCTCCGCCTCGCGGTGCACCTTCACCACGGCCGCCCGGCGGTTGTTCAGCGGCATGGCACTCTGGAGCTGCGCGTCCCCCCCGACACGCCGGTGGCGTATCGGGCGTCACTGCTGAACGAGTGGTATCGCAGCCAGTTGAAGGCCATGATTCCGGACCTTCTGGCACAATGGCAGCAGATCGTCGGCGTCCAGGTCGCGGCCTGGGGAGTCAAGCGGATGAAGACCAGATGGGGGACCTGCAACCCCAGGGCCCGCCGTATCTGGCTGAATCTGGAGTTGGCCAAGCGGCCGCTGCACTGTCTGGAGTACGTTATCGTGCATGAACTGGTGCATCTGCTGGAGCAGTCTCATAATGCCCGCTTCACCGGCTTCATGGACCGGTTCATGCCGTTGTGGCGGCAGCACCGAGAGGAGTTGCGCCAGCCCCAGCACGGGCAGTCCTGCGAATGGGATGCGTAGTATCGAGATGCCGGCGATGGAATCAAGAGTAATCATCCACCTGGATATGAATGCCTTCTTTGCCTCCGTGGAGCAGCAGGCCAACCCTGAACTGCGGGGCAAGCCGATTGCCGTGGTGGGGGCAGCCCACCGCACCGTCATTACCACCGCCTCCTACGAGGCACGGGCCTTTGGCGTCAAGACCGGCATGGCCATCTGGGAGGGTAAACGGGCCTGTCCGGAGCTGATCATCGTCAGGGGCGACAACAAGAAGTACACCTCCACCTCACGGCAGATCATCGCCATACTGTGGGAATACACCCCCCTGGTGGAGGTCTTCTCCATTGATGAGGCGTTTATGGATGTGACCAACTCCAGGGCGCTCTTTGGTCCTGCCGAGACCATTGCCTACCAGATCAAGGCACGCATCAGGCATCAGTTCGGCCTGACCTGTTCCATCGGCATCGCCCCCAACAAGCTGCTGGCCAAGCTGGCCAGCGACCTGCAGAAACCGGACGGCCTCACCGTCATCCCCCCGGATAGGGTGGGCGAAGTGCTGGAACGGATGCCGGTGGGAGGGCTGTGCGGCGTGGGCAAGAAACTGCAGAAGCAGTTGCTGTTGTACTGCAACGTCAGGACCTGCGGTGAGCTGGGGAGGTGTGACGGGGAACTGCTTGTCAAGCGGTTCGGCAGCATCGGCAGCGAACTGAAGAGGATGGGACAGGGGATCGATGACCGTCCGGTTGTGCCGGTGGAGGAAGAAGAGCAGGTCAAGAGCGTCGGCCACTCCATGACCCTGCCCAGGGATATCGACGACCGGGAGCAGATACTGAAAAGACTGCTCCAGCTTTCAGAGATGGTGGGCAGGCGGGCACGGAAGCACGGGTTGGCCGGCAAGACCGTCAGCGTCTCCGTCCGGCTGGGTGACTTCTACAGCAACGTCCAGAAACAGACCTCCCTTCCGAATCATATCAACCTGAGCGACGACATCTACCGGACGGCGGTCGGGCTGTTCGACGGGATGAAGATCGACCAGCCGATCCGGCTTGTGGGCATCAGCCTCTCAAACCTGCGGGCAGGGGAAGACAGCCAGCCCTCCCTGTTCGGGGGCACCAGCAGGAAAGAACACCTGACTGCGGCCATGGATGCGCTCAACAACCGGCTGGGAGGGTTCACGGTCACCTTCGGCAGCCTGCTCGACGCAGGGGAACCGGGCAGTCAGGTCATCAGTCCGGCTTGGCGACCAAAGGGGGTGCGCAATGTCTTTTTTCAGAACACCTGAATTCGAATACTCAGCAGCGCCTCAGAGCACCACCGGCAACCGCTCGGTCAGCCTGATCTGCTGTGGCGTCACCTCCGCCCGGTAGGCCAGGGCCTCAACGCCGTTTTGTACCGCCTCCCGCAGCAGGCGGCCGTAAGCGGGGTCAATGGCGTCGGCCGGCGCCACCAGGGTACCGTCTCCCCGTTGCACGGTAAAAAAGATCACCGCCCGGTGCCCGTGGGTCACCATCTCCATCAGTTCCCGCAGATGTTTCTGCCCCCGTTCGGTCACCGCGTCCGGAAACAGGGCGCGGCCCTCCTCCACCAGGGTCACGTTCTTTACCTCAACGTAGCAGCGGCCGCGCTCCCCTTCCAGCAGCAGGTCGATCCGGCTGCGTTCACGACCGTAGGTCACTTCCCGTCGGAGTTTTCCGTATCCCTGCAGTTCCTGCACCGTTCCGTCGAGAATGGCCTCTTCGGCCAGCCGGTTGGGCAGCATGGTGTTCAACCCCACCCAGAAGCCGTTGACCTGCACCAGTTCCCAGGTATGGGCCAGCTTGCGGGCGGGATTGGCGCTCAGGGAAAGGAAAACCGGGCTGCCGGGATGGTTGCACCCTTTCATGCTGCCGGAGTTGGGGCAGTGAGCAGTGACCACGCTGCCGTCAGCCAGTTCGATGTCGGCGAGGAAACGTTGGTAGCGGCGGACCAGACGGCCCGGTATCAGCGGAGGAAGGAGCATCGTTGTTGTTCGTCCGTGGGGTGGCGTTGCGGCACGGTGGTGCCGTCAGGTGAGCTTGCGGATCGTGCCCACCGGCAGCAGGTCGGGCGAGGGGGGGCCCAGGTGGTAGCCCTGGCCGAAATCGATCTCCAGCTCGCTGATGGCCCGGAACAGTTCTTCGTTCTCGATGTATTCGGCGATGGTTTGAATACCGAACTCGCGGGCCAGCACGGCCAGGGTCTTGACGAAGGCGTAGTCCTTGCCGTCGTCCAGCATCTCCCGGATGAAGTCGCCGTCGATCTTGACGAAGTCGATGGGCAGGCGTCGCACGTACTGGAAAGAGGAAAAACCGGCGCCGAAATCGTCGATGGCGAATTTGAACCCCTCCAGTTTCAGCACGGTCACGAAGGTCTCCAGCAGGCTGACGTTGCGCACGGTCTCCCGCTCGGTCAGCTCGAAGACGATCCGGTCGTGGGCGATGCCGTAGGTGTGGGAGAGGCGGATCACCGTGGGGATGAACTCCTGCATGATCAGGGAGCGGGGGGAGAGGTTGATGAAGATCATCCCCTGATACGTGTCGGCCTGCATCCGGGCGAACAGCTTCTCCATCAGAATGCAGTCCAGTTTGCAGACGATTCCGAGACGCTCCGCTGTTTCGATAAAGTCACCCGCCGGCATGATCTCCCCCTCCACCTCGATCCGGCAGAGCAGCTCATGGCAAAGAATTTCGCCGGTGGCCGTGGAGACGATCGGCTGGAAGTACGGAATGACCCGTTTTTCCTCGATGGTCTTGATCAGCAGCTTGGACAGTTCGCTGCTGCGCTTGAAGACGTGCACCACATCCTCGTCGGTGGGAACCAGCACCCGGTTCTTGCCGCCGGCCTTGGCCTTGTAGGTCATGTTGTCGGCAAACATGAACAGGTCTTTTTCGTTGTCGGCATGGGTCGGGTAGACCGCCATGCCGATGGAGGCGGTGCCCCGCACCGGCGTCCCGTCCGGTGCCGGCACCACCAGGGCTTCCAGGGCGTCCTTGATCCTGGTGGCCACCAGGTAGACCTGTTCCTCGTCCGCTTCCGGCAGCACCACCGAGAACTCGTCACCGCCGTAACGGGCCAGGATATCTCCCTTGCGCAGGGCGCCGTGGATGACGTCGGCCACCTGCACCAGGAATTTGTCGCCGAAGATATGGCCGTAGGTGTCGTTGACCTGCTTGAAGTTGTCCAGATCGATCACCAGCAGGCCGAAGTGGTAGCGGTGGCGGGCAGCCCGCGATATCTCGTACCCCAGCAGTTCCCAGAAAATACGCTGGTTGAACAGGTTGGTCAGGGGATCGCGGGTGGCGTAGTACTCCAGCTCGCGGGTGTATTTGTAGATCGCCTTGATGGAGCCCACCACGTTGAGCAGGGTGGTCAGGATACTGTCGATCACCAGGCAGCGGATCGGGTCCTCCGCTATCCGGGTCTGGACGCCGATCCCCACCACGCCGCCGATACGCGGGTTTTTGAGCAACAGCGACTTGGTCTGCATGTCGATTTCCGTTGCATCGAGCTGCAGCAGGTCGCCGCGCAGGTCGGCAACGGTATGGACGATGCTGAGCGACGAATGGACGGCAAGCTCGCTCATCTCACGGTTGATCCGGCTGCGGACCGTCTGTTCCATCAGGGTGGAGGTTTCCGGCGAAGGGGATGACTTCCAGAAGATCTCAATGTCGTACAGCTCCTCATCCACCTGGAAGACGCAGAAGAGGGTGTAGACCGGCATCACCTTGTTCAGCTCCAGCAGCAGAAAGCAGACCCGCTCCTTCCAGTCCTTGACCGAATCGCTGGTGATGATGAAGCGCTCCAGCACCCGGATCTCGAACTCCAGCATCTCCTTGCCCACGGCTACGGACCTGATTCGGGCGATCAAATCTCCCATCTCGGCGAAGAGCCGGTCAAACTCCCACAACCCCACCCGCTGATCGGTCATGTTCAGACTGGTCAGGTCATCCATCCGGTTGATGGCGGTGATCTTGTCGCGCAGCAACTCAAAGGCAGAACTGACGTGGCGGTTGATCCGCCGGGAGAGAAACCAAGCCATCAGGAGCGGCATCGGGGAAAGCAGCAGAAAAACGCCGCATACCTGCCTGAAAGCGGCGGCGTGGGAAGCGGAGAGGTTGGATGAGACCTTGAGCACCGCCAGTACGGAGCCCTCAGTGACGGAATTGTGACAGCCCAGGCACTTCTTTTCCGCCACCAGGGGAGTGTACATCAGCAGGGCCCCACCACCGAACTCCTTCATGGCGGCACCGCTGGAAAACACCTTGAGCACCTGGGCTTCGGTGGTCCGGGGGCGGTCAGGATCAACGGACTGCCAGGCCAGCTGTTCGTTACGGTAGAGGCTGATGGTGGTGGTGGTGGGCAGGGAACCACGGTACCGCTCCAGCATCTCGTGGAGTTGGGGGCCGTTCCAGCCCTTCTGCATCAACTCCTGGAGAATACCGAATGACTGGCGGGAAACGGAGGCGGTGAATTCGGAGGTGGTCTGCTCTTCCTGGTAAAGGTAGAAAATGACGCTGATGCCCACCACCACCAGAAAGGTGACGGCCGAGACGATCAGGCAGGAAATAGCGACAAATGCGCGTATGGAGGCGCTTCGGGAGAGTCCGGACAGTGAAAGGGGGCGGTGCGGAAGTTTCAAGGTTCCTACCCTTCGAAAAAACAGGTGTACCGGAACGGCGCAACCGGTCTCAGACTGCTGTCGCGGTAAATCTAGGGGACAAACGTGTGGCTGTCAACCGTAATACCACGGCAGCCGGGACGATCCTCGCGGCTGCCGACCAAGCGGGCGGCGGCGCGGATGGCCGCCTTCATGCTGGCGGCCGACGCCCGGCCGCTGCCGGCCAGATTGTAGGCGGTGCCGTGATCCACCGAGGTGCGAATGATCGGCAGCCCCAGGGTCAGGTTGATGCCGTCGTCGAAATGCAGCATTTTCAGGGGGATCAGCCCCTGGTCGTGGTACATGGCCACCACGGCATCCCAGGGGGGGGGCGTTTTGGCGGCGAAATAGAAGAACGTATCGGCGGAGAACGGCCCTTCTACCCGCAGCCCCTCCGCCTGGGCCGCCTGAATGGCCGGCATGATGATCCGTTCTTCTTCGTCGCCGAACATTCCCCCCTCGCCGCAGTGGGGGTTAAGCGAGAGCACGGCGATACGCGGGGTGCCGGTGCCGCAGAGCGGCGCAACGCCGGTCGCGGTCACCCGGATGGTTTTCAGCACCTGCTCGAACGTAATCATGCCCGGCACGTCGGCCAGGGCCTCGTGGATGGTCACCAGCGAGACCCGCAGGATGTCGCCGGCCAGCATCATTACGTAATCGTCACAACGGCACAGCTCCGCCAGCAGTTCGGTATGGCCGTGGTAGGTGTGGCCGGCGCGGTTCATCGCCTCCTTGCTGATCGGCGCGGTGGCCACGGCTGCCGCCTCGCCGGCGAGACAGAGTTCGGTGGCCCGGCGGATGTAGCGGTAGACTGCGTCGCCGGCCCGCTCCGACGGCGCGCCGTAGGCCATGTCCGCCGCTTCCAGCCGGGAGAGCGCCAAAAGGGGCAGCGTCTCCGCCTCCAGGTTTCGCGCCTGCTTCGGCTCCTCGACCTCGACGATGGTCAGTCCGGAGCCGCAGACCGTCACGGCCCGCTCCATGGCCAACCGGTCTCCCAGCACCAGCAGGTCCGACTGCTCCCGCAGTGACGGGTCTTCCAGCGCTTTCACGATGATTTCAGGTCCGACCCCCGAGGGATCCCCCATGGTGATGAGGATGAGCGGTTTGGTCATGGTGCCTGCCCTCCCAGTTCCGCCACCGCCAGGGTGACGTTGTCCGACTTGACCTTTTTCAACAGCAGCCGGTCGTTGCCCGAGGCCAGCAGGGCCGCCGGTTCGGCCACGCCGATGGCGCCGATGGCCGCCAGGGCATGCTCGGAAGGGGGCGAAGGGGGACGCACCCGGTTCAGTTCCTCGCTTTCGAAACAGATCAGCGGAGCGCCGAGCCGCCGGGCGAACTCCACCAGCCCCGCTTCCTCCCGTTTGGCAGCGGCCGTGGCCACCATGCCGACACTGCGGGGAGAGAGAAAGAGCCGCTTCAGGTGGCTCAGCACAAAGGCCTCGATCTCGTCGGCGGGGGTGGCACTGTTGCAGCCGATCCCCAGTACCAGGTTGCGGGGACGCAGGATCAGCAGATTCTGCGGCATGGTCTGGGGGGGGAGTTGACGATTGGTGACGAAGAGAAACCCCTGGGCGTCGGATTTGACGGCATGGGCAAAGGTGCCGTAGAAGGAGAGGCGGCCGGTGCCGTGAAACCAGGTGCGGACCCGTTCGGTGGGGTCCACCACGGCGATCGGCTGGTTGTCCACGAGCAGGCTGTTCAGCAGCCTGACCCCGGCAAGGTCGTCAATCTCCCACCCCTGTTCCTTGGCCAGCAGATCGAAGGAGGGGAGATCGTTGACATCGGTGGCGGTGGTGATCACCGGCCGGGCCCCCACCAGCCAGGCGCTGCGCCGGGCCAGTTCATTGGCCCCCCCGAGATGGCCGGACAGAAGGGATATGGCAAACCTGCCGGCATCGTCCAGCACCACCACCGCCGGGTCGCGGTCCTTGGATTCCAGCAGCGGTGCAACCATCCGTACCACGATGCCGCAGGCCATGATGCAGACCAGATCGCTGCGCTCCTGCCAGAGGGTGGTCAGCAGCTGGCGCAGGTCGTCGAAGGGACGGGCCGTCTTGCCGGCAGCACCGTGGAACTTGCGCAGTACGTACAGGGTGCAGTCCGGCAGCCCGCCGACCAGACGCGCCCCCAGTTGGGCGCCGTTGCGGGTTATGGCGATGACGGCGGTGGACATGTTACCTCGATTTCAACTCACGGCGATATCTTCGTTGGCTCGTTTTCGTCTCCTCGACGTGCTGCCGTGTACGCCTGCGTCGCCGAATTCCTCGCCGCCTTGATCTCATCCGTGCTTTGAAATCGAGGACAAGCGACGGTTTAAGCGCGGCAGCCGTGGCTGAAGCTCTCGTCGTAGAGCAGCGAGCGGGCCTTCATCCCCTTGGTGCGGGCGGCAAGGGCTTCCCCCACCAGGATCACGGCCTGCTTGCTGATGCCGGCGGCCCGGACCTTGTGGGCGATGTCGGCCAGGGTTCCCTCGATGACCAGCTCGTCGGGCCAGCTGGCCCGGGACACCACCGCCACCGGCGTGGTTTCGTGGTAGCCGCCGCCGGCCAGGAGCTCCGTCACCATGGTATCGATCATCCCCACCGAGAGGTAGAGGGCCAGGGTGGCACCGTGGGCCGCCAGGCGCCGCAACGCCTCCCGCTCCGGCACCGGGGTGCGTCCTTCCATGCGGGTGATGATCACGGTCTGGGATACTTCCGGCATGGTCAGTTCCTGGCGCAGGGTGGCGGCGGCGGCAAAGGCGCTGGTCACCCCCGGCACGACCCGGTACTCGATCCCCAGGCGGTCCAGGGCCGTCATCTGCTCCTGGATGGCGCCGTAGATGGAAGGGTCGCCGGTGTGCAGCCGCACCACCTGTTTTCCGGCGGCAACGGCATCCAGCATGATGGTGATGATCTCCGTGAGGGCCATGCCGGCGGAGTCGAACAGCTCGGCATCGACGGCGTAGGTCCGCACCAGCTCCCGGTCCACCAGGCTGCCGGCATAGAGGACCAGGTCGGCCTCCTTGAGCAGGGTGGCGCCCCGTACGGTGATCAGGTCAACGGCGCCCGGTCCGGCGCCGACAAAGGTTATGGTTCCCTGGCTGTTCATGGAGCCGGACTGTACCACAGCACCCCCAAAAAGGGGATGAGGTTTTTCAGGTTTGCCTCTATACTTCCGGCAAAGGAGTAACGGGGAATGCATGTCGTGAAACAGGATATACTGCTGCTGTTGCGGGAGGAAAGCGAACCGCTGCACTTTGCCGGTCTGCTGCGGGCCTTCGGGGGCCGCCAGGTCAAGAACGAGCTGAAGCGGCTGGTGGAGGCCATGGTACGGGACGGTGAGCTGGTCCGGCTGCGGGGCAACCGCTACACCCTGCCGGGGGCGGAGAACGTCGGTACGGTGCGGGGGACCATCTCGGTGCACCGGGACGGCTACGGTTTCGTGGCACCCGAGGAGGGGGGAGAGGATATCTTCATCCCGGCCAAGGGGCTGGGGGGCGCCATGCACGGCGACACCGTGTCGGTGCGCGGCGAGCCGAGCCGCGGGCGGCAGGGGAAGCGGGACGGACGGGTGGTGGCGGTACTGCAGCGGGCCAACAGCCGGGTGGTGGGGCGGTTCCAGCAGACCGGCCGCGGTGCCCTGTTCATCCCGGAGGAACTGCGGCTGGGGGGACCGTTTTCGATTCCGCCGCGGGCCACCAACGGCGCCGTGGACGGCCAGCAGGTGGTGATTGAGGTCACTGCCTGGCCGGTGGGGGGGCGGCCTGCCGAGGGGAAGGTGATCGAGATCCTGGGCTGGCCCGACAACCCGGATGTCGAGGTGCAGACGGTCATCCGGCGCTTCGATCTGCCCCATACCTTTGATGCCGCCACCCTGGCCGAGGCGGAGGCGGTCCCGGCACAGATCGGCAAGGGTGACCTGGAGGGGCGGGTGGACCTGCGCAAGCTGCCCACCGTGACCATCGACGGCGAGACCGCCAAGGATTTCGACGACGCAGTGTCGTTGCGGCGGGAAGGGGAGGCGTTCCGGCTCTGGGTCTCCATCGCCGACGTGTCGCAGTACGTCACCCCCGGTTCTTCCCTGGACCGGGATGCCTACCTGCGGGGCACCTCGGTCTACTTCCCGGACCGCTGTCTGCCGATGCTGCCGGAGCGGCTCTCCAACGGCATCTGCTCCCTGAATCCCCACCAGGACCGCCTGACCATGACCGCCGAGCTGCTGATCGATGCCGGCGGCAGTCTGCGGGAATCCCGCTTCTACACCAGCGTTATCAGGAGCGATGCCCGGCTGACCTATACCCAGGTGAAAGGGGTCATTGAGGATAACGATCCTTCGGCCCTGGGGGAGTATCGGGAGCTGGCGCCGATGCTGCTGGAGATGAAGCAGCTGGCCCTGGCCCTGATGGCGATGCGCCGTCGCCGGGGCAGCATTGATTTCGACCTGCCGGAGCCGGAGATCGTACTGGGGCTCACCGGCCAAACCGAGGCGATTATCAAAAGCGAGCGGAACCTGGCCCACCGGCTGATCGAGGAGTTCATGCTGGCGGCCAACGAGGCGGTGGCCCGGTTCGTCACTTCCCGGCAGGTGCCGTTTATCTACCGGATTCACGAACCGCCCGCCCCGGAAAAGCTGGCGGCGTTCCGGGAGTTTCTGGTGCCCTTCGGCTTCACCCTGGAGATGAAGGGGGACACGGTGGAGCCGGCCGCCCTCCAGGCGCTGGTGGCCTCAGCCGAAGGGAAACCGGAGGAGCGGATGGTGAACTACGGCCTGTTGCGCTGCATGAAGCAGGCCCGCTACAGCGGCATCAACCTGAAGCATTTTGGCCTGGCTTCGGACTGCTATACCCACTTCACCTCGCCGATCCGCCGCTATCCGGACCTGATGGTGCATCGGTTCCTCAAGCTGGTGCTGACGGCGGCGGAGCGCCCCCTTACCCGCCAGGAGGAGCGCCGGCAGGCGGAGATGGCCGCTTCCCTGGCCGAGGCGGCGGAGCATACCAGCAGCCGCGAGCGGGTAGCCATGGAGGCGGAGCGGGATATTGTCGAGTTGAAGAAACTCCAGTTCATGCAGGGAAAGGTGGGGGAAGAGTTCGGCGGCTTCATCGCCGGGGTGGCCGGTTTCGGCTGCTTCGTGGAGTTGACCGAGCTGTTCGTGGAGGGGCTGGTGCATAGCTCCACCCTCACCGACGACCTGTACAGCTTCGAGGAGCGTGAGCACGCGCTGAAAGGGCGGCAGAGCGGCCGTACCCTGCGGATCGGCGACCCGGTGACGGTGCGGGTCGTGGCGGTGAACCCCCAGGCCCGGCGGATCGAATTCGCCCTGGTCTCCCACGCCGCGGCCCAGCGGCCGGAGAAACAGGAGAACCTGGAGTACAGCGGCGAACGCTACCCCCGCATCCCGGTCAGGGGGAAGCGCCCGAAGCTGAACGCGTCCCCCGCCGCTGCCCCTGCTCCGAAACGGGGAGGAAAGGGGAAAGGCGGCGGCAAGCGTCGTCGCTAGTGTGCCGTGCGGTTCGTCACAAGCTGACCGCACAGGACACGCGGGCTTTCAATAGGACGAAACAACGACGGGGCGCCTGGAAGAGCGCCCCGTCGTTGTTTGCGGAGAACAGATGGTTGGAGAGGGGCAGGGCTAGTAGCGTCCGAGGCGCCGCCGCCGTCAAAATCCCCCCCGCCGCCGGAGAAACTGTCGCCGGATGAGGATGAGCCGCCACCCCAGCCACCCCCCCCGTAGAAAATGGTGGGACCCCCGCCCCAGCCGGAGCCGCCACCGCCCGCTCCCCGGAAGAGCTGCATCAGCAGGCTGATCAGGAAGCCGGCGGCAGCTCCCAGCACCGCCAGGATTGCCAGCTTCCAGAGGGCGCTGCCCAAGCCGATTGCGGCGGCAGCCGGCAGCGCCGCCCCCCCCGTCAGGATGCCGCCGGTCCGGGAGGATGAGCCGACCGCCGCCACCACCACGGTCCCCAGCAATAAAAGGACAACGAACAGCTCATAGCCGCTGCTCTTTTTCTTCTTTGCCTTCTTGTCCGCCGGAGTGGCCTTGAATTCCCCCTTGGTGGCATCCATGATGGCGGCAAGACCGGCTGAAATTCCCGTGTCGTTGTCACCTGCCTTGAGTGCCGGGGCCATGACGTTACGGATGATCTGGCCGGCGGTGATGTCCGGCAGCACCCCCTGCAGGCCGGTGCCGACCTCGATCCTGATCTTGCGCTCTTTTTGCGCCAGGATCAGGATGACGCCGTTTCCTTTCCCCTTCTGGCCGATTTTCCAGGCGTCGGCCACCCGGATGGCCAGATTTTCAATGACATCCCCTTCCAGCGAGGGGACGGTCAACAGCACCACCTGGGTAGTGGTCTCCCGCTCGAAGGCGGCCAGTTTCTGTTCAAGGGCGGCGGCTACCGTCGGGGAGAGCATACCGGCATAGTCGTTGATCCGCCCCTTCAGGGCCGGGGGTTCCAGTGCCAGTGCCGGAAGTCCCAGGCAGACTGACAGGATCAGCAGCACTGCACACTGACGCAGTATGGCGGCTGCGTAGCGCACGGACATCTAGAACGTTACCTTCGGTGCCGTCTTGGCTCCTTCTTCAGCCTTGAACGGTTCCTTGCGCTGCAGCTTGAGCAGCAGCGAGTTGGTCAGGCTGTTGGGGAAGGTGCGGATGCTGGTGTTGAAGACCTGTACCGCAGCATTATACCGTTCACGGGCCACGTTGATCCGGTTCTCAGTCCCTTCCAGCTGTTTCTGCAGGTCGAGGAAGTTCTGGTTGGCCTTCAGGTCGGGGTAGCGTTCCGCCACCACCATCAGTCGGGACAGGGCCGAGGAGAGTTCACCCTGGTTCTGTTGAAATTTGCTGAAGGCGGCAGGATCGTTGAGCAGTCCCTTGCCCAGTTGCATGCTGCCCACTCTGGCGCGGGCCTCGGTGACCGCCTTCAGGGTGTCCGCCTCATGCTTGGCGTACCCCTTGACCACCTCCACCAGGTTGGGGATCAGGTCGTTGCGGCGCTGATAGGCGGACTCAACGTTGCCCCAGGCGGCGGTGACCGCTTCTTCGTTGGCCTGCATGGTGTTGTAGCCACAGCCCGACAACAGCCCCAGCAGCAGGGTGGCGGCAATTGCGTACAGAATGCGTTTCATGGTGGAACCTCCGTGATGTCACGTGTTGTTATGGCGTTGTCTCCCGGTCATTGCGGGCATATCTGATCTTCATGCCGGTCAGCAGCAAGTTGCAGGCCAGCGGCGTAATGTTGGCCAGAATCAGCGGCAGGTCGCGAATAAGCATACCGTAGACCAGCCACAGCGCAACCCCCAGGGACAACAGCAGCGGTTGCCAGATCGAGAGATCCCGAACGTGGCGGCTGCGCCAGGTCTTGACCACCTGGGGCAGGGAGGCGATGCTGGTCAGCAGTCCGGCCAACAGGCCGACCCAGGTGACGTTCACCGCGTTTTCTTTCGGCCGTCGAAGTTACGGGCAGCCCAGTCGATCTGGGAAAACATGCCGCGCAGCAGGGCTGCCTCGCGGCTGTCGAGGCCGGAACGGAACAGGATGCGGCGCAGGCTGCGCATGATGTGATCGGGGTTCTGCGGGTTCAGGTAGCCGATCGAGAGCAGCGTTGCCTGCATCTGGTCGAACAACGGCTCCAGTTCGCCGGAGGCGGCAAGCTGACGTCGGGCGGTGTCGTCCACCTCTCCGGCGGTGCCGGAGAACAGCTCGTAGCAGAAGATAAGCACCGACTGGGCAAGATTCAAGGAGCCGTAGTCGCTGCTCGACGGTATGGTGGCCTGCAGGGTGCAGCGGGACAGTTCGTCGGTGGTGAGGCCGTGGTCTTCACGGCCAAAGACCAGTGCGGCCATGCCGCCTGCCTGTTGGTGGATCATCCGGGCCACCTGGGGTGGCGTCATCAGCTCCCGGCGGTATTTGCCGGTACGACGGGTGGTGGCCACCGAGATGGTCGTATCGGCCAGTGCCGCTTCCAGGGAGGGAAAAAGCTGGGCCTGTTCCAGCAGGTCCCGGGCGGAAACGGCGAACTTGAGGGCCTCGGGGTGCAGGCGGTCGCATCCCTTGACCAGTCGTAGACGATGGATACCCATGTTTTTCATGGCCCGGCAGACCATGCCGATGTTGCCCGGCGACTGTGGTTCAACCAGAACTATGGCGAGTGAATCATGCATATGAGGGCTCAGGGGGACCGATCCGATCGGGCAATGGGGTGACCGCCGTAGTGGTACTGCATTTGCGGACGCCTGTCAAAAGGAATTGCTGCCGGCAGCCTGCTCTCCAGCAGCGGGAGTGGCGGCGACATCCGTAATTGACAGCACTGTACCTCATCCCGTATGGTTACCTGACTGTTTTGGTCGTTTTCCGCGATGCGACCCCCCACCTGACGGAGCGCGATGTGGCAAAGAAGGATATACTGATAGCCGATGCCCAGAAACTGTTGCAAAAAGGGCAGGTGGACCGGGCGATCAAAGGATACCAGGAAGCGGTCGCCCTTGATCCGGCTGATCTGCGGGTGCGTCAGCGGCTGGCTGAACTGCTGGCCCGGGCAAACCGGCTTGCCGAGGCGCGTGCGGAATTCGAAACGGTTGGCAAAAGCCTGACGGCTGGTGGTTTCTATCTCAAGGCGATAGCGGTTTACAAACAGCTTGAACGCCTCTTTCCCGACGATATCGAGGTCGTGCTCACCCTGGCCGATCTGAACCAGCGTCATGGACTCCTGCCCAATGCCCTGGCGGAATACAAGCGGGCCTTTGATCATTTCGAGGCGGCCGGTAACCCCGGCGAGGGCGCCCGGGTGCTGGGCTTGATGCAGAAGGCGGATCCCCAGAACGTCAACATCCGACTCAAGCATGCCGAGATCCTGTACCAGGCCGGCGACCGGGAAGGAGCACTGCAGGCATTCAACGCCCTGGCCGGTATCCTGATCGACCGTAAGGACAGCATCGCCTTTGCCCGGCTGGCCGTGAAAATGGGGCAGTTGTTCGAGGACCAGCAAGGGTTCACCGCGAGGATCATCAAGGAGAAGATTACTGCCGGCGGGGCCGAGCAGGCGGTGCAGATCCTTCAGGCGCTGCTCAGGGAGGCACCGCAGGATATCGCCTGCTGGCGGCTGGTGATCGAGGCTTGTCACCGCCTGGAGCAGTGGGAGCGCCTCAAGATGGCCTGCCGTCATCTGATCCAGCTCTACCCTTCCGACATCATGCCCCGTGAATACCTGATCCGCTGCCTACTCCGGGAAAACAGGCCCGATGAAGCCCAACGGCTGCTGTGGGAGTACGCGACACCGTTCCGGGATGCGGGCGCATACCGTATCCTGCGGGAACTCTATCAGGAGCTTGCCGCGTTGACCCCCGTTGATCCGGCACTCCTGCAGGAGCTTGCCCGGCGGTGCGAGGCTGCCGAGGAAGCCTCGCGGCTGGTCGTGCAGGAGACGCCGACGGTGGCGCCGGAGGTTTCGGCGTTTGTCGACGCAGTGGATGAAGAGGATGAATCCTTTCCGGCGTTGCCGGTCTGGGAGGATGAGCAGACACCGGAGGCTGCCGGCACCGCCGCTGCGGCGGCTGATTCGCCGTCCGAAACGGTACCTGCCGCTCCGGACGGTGGCCTGCAGCCCCCCGACGAGGAGCTGTTCGAGATCGACGTCGACCTGGAAGACGCTGATGCCGTGGACAGCCGGGCAGTTTCCGGCGAGAACTGGTTCGAGACGGTCAGCGGTATTTTCGACACCGTCAGAACCGACACCGGTGCGGTGCGGTTCGGCGGCGAGCTGGAAAATGCCGATTATCAGTCCCATTTCGACCTGGGGGTTGCCTTCCGGGAAATGGGGCTGTTCGACGATGCCATCGCCGAGTTCCGCTTGGCGGCGGCCGGTCCCGGCGCCAGGGTTCGCTGTCTGGCCATGCAGGGAGCCTGTCTGCGGGAGAAGGGCGAGCTGGCTGTTGCGGAGAATGCCTTGCGTGCGCTGTTGTCATCTCCAGGCCTTTCCGTTGATGAAGAGGTGACCGTCGAGTACGAACTGGCGCTGACCCTGCAACGGTTGGGCAGGGGAGACGAGTCGCGGATGCTGCTTGAAGAGGTCGAGCGAGCCTGCCCCGGCTTCAGGGATACGGCCCTGCTGCTGCAGGATGCCGCCGAGGGCGGCGATGATGCGAGCCTTGATTTCAGTGACGAGGACCTGCAGGGGTTTGACCTGAAATAGCGGCAGTCGTCCGGCGGCGCCTGCCGGAAATCCTTTGCAAATGATACTGGATACTGTATGCCCACATTTTTGAGTCGTATGATTTTTTTCAGCCGCTGGACGCAGCTGCCCCTCTACCTGGGGCTGATCGTTGCGCAGGTTGTCTACGCGTACAAGTTTCTCAAGGAGCTGGCGCGTCTGGTCATGGGTACTGCCACGGGAACGCTGGGCGAGACCGAGATCATGCTGGTCGTGCTGGGGCTGGTGGATATTGTGATGATTGCCAACCTGCTGATCATGATCATCATCGGCGGGTATGATATTTTTGTTTCCCGTGTTGACGTCGACGGGCACCCGGACCAGCCGGAGTGGCTGAACCACGTCAATGCGGGGGTGCTGAAGGTCAAGCTTTCGATGGCCATCATCAGCATCTCCTCAATCCACCTGCTGACCTCGTTCATGAACATGGCCAAGGTCAGTGACCGCGACCTTGTCGCCCAGGCGTCGATTCACGTCGTCTTCCTGTTGTCCGCCTTGATCATGGCCTGGATCGATAAAATCAGCACGCAGGCACATCCCGATCCGCAGCACTGAGCGGGCTGGCACGGACGCTTCCGGGTACGCGGCGGGAGCTGCATGGGGAGCATGAGAGGCAGGGGGACGATACCCTGGCAGTGAGCAACGCAAACGACAAGCGGGGCGGGTCGATGACCCGCCCCGCTTTGTCTGTGGTCGGGGGTTAGAACATCCCGGGGTTCTGGGCATCGACAACGGCAATGG
This sequence comes from Trichlorobacter ammonificans, assembly GCF_933509905.1. Classification (GTDB taxonomy): domain Bacteria; phylum Desulfobacterota; class Desulfuromonadia; order Geobacterales; family Pseudopelobacteraceae; genus Trichlorobacter; species Trichlorobacter ammonificans. Next base: position 518,809 of record NZ_OW150024.1, read on the forward strand.
CCGCCATCTTCACGATATCTTCGACGCTGTCCCCCCGTTGCAGGACGTGCACCGGTTTCTTGGTGCCCATCAGGATCGGGCCGATCGCTTCGGCACCGCCCAGCCGGTGCAGCAGCTTGTAGCAGATGTTGCCGGAGTTGAGGTCCGGGAAGATCAGAATGTTGGCCGGCGTTTTCAGCTGCGAGAATTCAAAGCCGTCCAGCAGCTCGGGCACCACTGCCGTGTCGGCCTGCATCTCGCCTTCCACGATCAGATCCGGCGCACGCTCGTTGACGATCTCCACCGCCCGCTTGACCTTCTGGGCGTGGGGGTGGTTGGCCGAGCCGAAGTTGGAAAAGGAGAGCATGGCTACCCGCGGTTCGATATCAAGCATCCGCACCGTGTTGGCGGCCAGGATGGCGGTTTCGGCCAGTTCTTCGGCCGTGGGGTCGATGGTGACGGTGGTGTCGGCCAGGAAGTAGACCCCTTTCTTGAACACCATCATGTAGAGGCCGTGCACGCCGGCCAGTCCCTCCTGCTTGCCGATTACCTCAAGTGCGGGACGGATGGTGTCGGGATAGTGGGTGTCGATACCGGACAGCATGGCGTCGGCATCGTCCATCCGGACCATCATGGCGCCGAAGTGGTTGCGGGACTTGCGGCGGATGATCCGTCCCGCCTCGCTCTGGGTGACCCCGCGGCGCTGACGCAGGCGGTACAGCTCCTGGCTGTAGGCCTCGGAATACTCCGAGGTCTTGGTGTCAACGATCTGGGTGCCGTTCAACTCCAGGCCCAACTCGGCGATCTTCTCGGTGATCTTGTCGGTATCCCCCACCAGGATCGGGTGGGCGATTTTCTCCTCAACCAGCACCTGGGCGGCGCGGAGGATTTTCTCGTTGTCCCCCTCGGGGAAGACGACTTTCTTGGGGTCACTCTTGGCCTTGTTGATGATCATCCGCATGATCTCTTTGGACTTGCCCTGGGTCGACTCCAGATGCTCGATGTACTTGGCCATGTCCTCGATCGGCTGCCGCGCCACGCCCGAATCCATGGCCGCCTGGGCCACGGCCGGCGCCACGTGCAGCAGGACACGGGGATCGAACGGCTTGGGAATGATGTAGTCCGGTCCGAAGACAAACTTCTTGTTGCCGTAGGCCTTGCTGACCGAGTCGGGCACCTCTTCCCGTGCCAGTTTGGCCAGGGCCTGCACGGCGGCGAGCTTCATCTCTTCATTGATGCCGGTGGCCCGCACATCCAGCGCACCGCGGAAAATGAAGGGGAAGCCCAGCACGTTGTTCACCTGGTTGGGGTAGTCGGAGCGGCCGGTGGCCATGATTACGTCGTTGCGAACGGCGAACGCCTCCTCGGGGGTGATCTCCGGATCGGGATTGGCCATGGCAAAGATGATCGGGTTGGGGGCCATGCTGGCCACCATCTCACGGGTGAAGGCCCCCTTGACGGAGAGGCCGAAGAGCACGTCGGCGCCGGCGGCGGCCTCTTCCAGGGTGCGGAACGGGGTGTCTGCCGCAAACAGCTCCTTGTAGGGGTTCATCCCCTCCTTGCGCCCTTTGTAGATGACTCCCTTGGTGTCGCACATGATCATGTTGTTCGGTTTGACGCCTAACGCTATGGCCAGCTTGGCGCAGGAGTTGGCCGAGGCGCCGGCACCGTTGACCACGATGCGGATGTCCTCCAGCTTCTTGCCCACCAGCATCAGGGCGTTGATCAGGGCTGCCGAGGAAATGATGGCGGTACCGTGCTGGTCGTCGTGGAAGACCGGAATTTTCATGGTCTTTTTCAGCTCTTCCTCAATGTAGAAGCACTCCGGCGCCTTGATATCCTCCAGGTTGATGCCGCCGAAAGTGGGCTCCAGCAGCTGACAGGCCCTGATGATCTCGTCGGGATTTTCCGTGTCGAGCTCGATGTCGAACACGTCGATATCGGCGAAGCGCTTGAACAGGATTCCTTTTCCTTCCATGACCGGCTTGCCGGCCAGGGCGCCCAGGTTGCCCAGGCCCAGCACGGCGGTACCGTTGGAAACCACCGCCACCAGGTTGCCTTTGGCGGTATACTTGTAAGCGTCTTCGGGATTCTTCTCGATGGCAAGGCAGGGTTCGGCCACGCCGGGAGAGTAGGCCAGGGAGAGGTCCTCGGCGGTCTGGCAGGGTTTGGTGGGAACAACCTCGATCTTGCCCTTGCGACCCATGGAGTGATACTCAAGTGAGTTTTTGATGTTTGCCATCTGGGCGTGCTCCTTGTAAATTTAGTGTCGCTAAAAAAATGGTTGATTTCAGGCGACTATCGGGGAATTGCATTTATTGCGGCTAAAGACAATAAGCCCCTTCTCCGCATGCTGTCAAGTGCTATCCGTCGTGCAAAAAAATACACTGTTCCAGATGGTGGTTGCGATGCGAGGAGCTCTGTCGTAGACTTTGGCCGATGCTGAAAACCAGTGCATGAGGTGAATATGGTCGATGGCAGCCCTGCCCATATCGGTATCGACATCGGGGGAACCAATTTGCGGGGGGCGCTGGTATCGGCAGACGGCACCATCCTGAACCGCTTCCGCAGCGAAAGTGCCATTGCCGCCGGGGCAACCGCCTTTCTGGACCGCCTTGAGCGCCACATACGGGCAACCCTTGCCGCAGCCACTGGCGAAGGACTCCGGGTTGCCGGCATCGGTGTGGGTGTGCCCGGGCTGATCGACCGCAACGGCACGGTACGCTCCTCGGTCAACATGCAGCCGCTGGACGGAGTCAACCTCGCCGTCTCCCTGGAGGAACGGGTGGGGGTGCCGGTCCGTTGCGGCAACGACGCCAACCTGATCGCCCTGGGAGAGGCACGCACCGGCGCCGGCAGGGGGTTGAACTCCCTGGCCGTGGTGACCATCGGTACCGGCCTGGGTAGCGGCCTGATCCTCGACGGACGGCTCTGGACCGGCAGCGGCGGCTACGCCTCCGAGTTCGGCCACCTGACCCTGGAACCGGAGGGACTGCCGTGCCCCTGCGGCAACCGTGGATGCCTGGAGCAGTATGTCTCGGCCTCTGCGCTGAGCAGGTACGGCAACGGCAGGCAGCCGGAGGAACTGGCCCGGGCTGCAGGCCGGGGGGAGCGTGAAGCACTGGCCGCTTTCGAACGGATTGGTGTCTGCCTGGGAACCGGCTTGGCCGGTCTGCTCAATCTGCTCAATCTGGACGGGATCGTTATCGGCGGTGGGGTGGCAGCCAGCTTCGATTTGATGGCTCCGGCCATCCGGCGCACTCTGGCGGCCAGGACCTTTCCCCGTATTGCGGCGGGGGTCAAGGTGCGCAGATCCCGGCTGGGTGATGATGCCGGGTTGCTGGGGGGAGCCATGCTGGTAGCCGAACAGTTGGCGGAGCAGGGCCAGTCATAGGACAAACGACGGATACGAAAGGAAACGACATCAGCATGAAGACAGCACTTTTGATCATGGCCCACGGCAGCCGCATCCCGGAAGCCAATGACGCCGCCCGCGAGATTAGCCGCATGGTGCAGGAACGTACCGGTTTTGAAATTGTGGAAGTGGCGTTTCGAGAACTGCACGAGCCGAACATCCAGCAAGGGATCGACGACTGTGTCGCCCGGGGGGCGCAGCGGATTCTGATGGTGCCCTATTTTCTGTTCATGGGAGCCCACGTGCTGCACGACCTGCCGGAGGAGATCGAGGAAGCCCGCAGGCGTCACCCCGGTCTGATCATGGAAATGGGGCGCCATCTCGGAGTCCATCCCAAGCTGGCTGACGTGGTGGCCCAGCGGGTAGAGGAGTCCCTGGCCGAGAAAGGATGGCGGCAGTGAGCGATTCCCGCGGCATGAACCCCGAAGAGATCGAGGCGGCTTCCTTCCGGATTATTGACGAGGAGGCGGGAGGCCATGACTGGTCACCCGAGCAGTGGCCCGTGGTACGGCGGGTCATCCATACCAGTGCCGACTATGAATACCTGCAGAGCCTGGTCATGACCCCCGACGCCGTTACAGCGGCCGTTACCGCACTGCGGGCCGGCAGAAGCATTGTCACCGATACCACCATGGCCCTTGCCGGTATCCGCAAGGACCTGGCCGGCAGCTTCGGCTGCCGCCTCTCCTGCAATGTGGCGGCCGCCGATGTTGCCGAGGCGGCCCGGCACGAGGGTATCACCCGGTCCGTGGCCGCCATGCGCCGCGCCTGTCGTGAAAATTCCGACGGCATCTTTGTTATCGGCAATGCACCCACCGCCCTGTTCGAGCTGATGGAGCAGGTGCGCAACGGTACTTGTCTGCCCGCCCTGATCGTCGGCCTGCCGGTCGGTTTCGTCGGAGCCGAGGAAAGTAAGAATGCACTGGCCAGTGGCGCGCTGGGCGTGCCGTTCATCACCAACATGGGGCGCAAGGGAGGATCGACCGTGGCGGCGGCGGTGATGAACGCCCTGCTGTTGCGTGCGGCGGAAGCCTGATGGCCAATGTCGTCCTGCTCATTTTGTGCCTGGTGGCCGGCGCGCTCCTGCGGCGGACCGGCCGCTTTCCGGAAAGTACCCCGGCGGCGCTGAACGGCTTCGTCATTCACCTTTCCCTGCCGGCTGCCGCCATTCTGCATATTCACTCCCTGCAGTTCGACAGTTCGATGCTCTTCGTCGCCGGCATGGCTTGGCTGCTCTTCGGCGTTGGCTGGCTTTTTTTCCACCTGGCCGGCAATGCTCTCTCCCTGCCCCGCCGCACCGTCGGTGCCCTGGTGCTGACCGGAGGACTGGGCAACACCTCCTTTGTAGGGTTGCCGATGATCGAGGCATACTACGGACGCGACCTGCTGGGAGTCGGTATCCTGGCCGACCAGTTGGGCAGTTTCATGGTCCTTTCCTCCCTGGGTATCCTGGCGGCGGCGCTCTATTCCTCCGGCAGCCCCTCGCCGCGACAAATGGTCCGCAAGGTAGTACTCTTTCCCCCTTTCCAGGCACTGGTGCTGGCTGTGGTGCTGCGGCCGGTCCCCTTTCCGGACTGGACGGTAACGGTGCTGAAGAAGCTTGCCGATACCATCACTCCTCTTGCCCTGGCCTCGGTGGGCTTCCAGCTGCGTTTCATCCCGCTGCGCGGCATGCGTACCGGCCTTGCCCTGGGACTGGGGTACAAGCTGCTGCTGGGGCCGTTACTGATCGCCCTCCTGTATCTGGGGCTTCTGGGGCTGCGCGGTCCGGCCATGCAGGTGACCATTTTCGAGGCCGCCATGGCGCCGATGATCACTGCTGGCATTATCGCCATGGACCACGATCTTGACCCGCCGTTGCTTACCATGATGTTGGGGATCGGTATTCCGCTTTCCTTTGCCACGCTGCCGGTCTGGGCGTTTTTTCTGAAAGGGTTCTGACTAAGGCGTGCGGAAACTGCCCAGTTGCCTTTAGTCTTTGAAAGGACTATTATAAAATTCTCTGCAGGACTTACGTCATGGTACGCAGGTGAACGTCATGATCCCTTCCGTGGCGACATACCTGACCGCAGTTCGTCCGGACACGGCTTCGTCCCTGACGTCGATCAGGGGAGGGGGAGCAGTCACCGCTGCACAGGCGATGCAGCCGGCCCGCATTGAGACGGTCGCCCCTGCGCGGCAGGCGGCAAAGGACAGTGTGACCATTTCCGGTGCAGCTCTTGACCTGAGCAAAGCTCTCAACCGGCCTGACGATCGGAAGGGGGCGGTACAGCAGGAGCGGGAGCGTCAGCAGCTACAACGGGAGCAGGCCACCATTCAAAAACGCTCCTACCAGAGCGCGACCAAGCAGTATCCGCCGTTTATGGGCAACACCGACGTACTGAAGCTGTTGAAACAGACCTCGCCGGCTCTCTACCGCGAGATTCTGAAAATGATCATCCCCCCCCCTGCCGACCTTTCCTATGCGGATCAGCAGATGCTGGCAGCGTCGGAGGGGGGGAGCGTGAAGTCCAGGGATGCATGAATTCTTGTTGAGGTAAGCAGGAACCGATTCGGGAGGTGAGCATTATGCCGATCAGTCAACTTTCACCCGCCAGCCTTGCTGTGAACAATCCATACGTCAACCCTGCGGCGCGCACATCGGAAACAGTTGTTGCCGGTCTGCCGCAGGACAATCAGGATGCACAGAAAACGGCAAAGACTCTGAAAAGCGATACCGTGACCATCTCGCCGCAGGCGTTGCAGATGATCGCGGGCGGCAACGAGAACAAGCCCGAGGAGGTCAAGGAAAACAAGCCCTCTGCGCGTGGTGGCGTGGCGAAGGGCACGACCAGCATCATGGTGTGATTCTCAACAGCACGGCGAGTCTCTGTGAGAAAAGGCCACCCCCGAATTCGGGGGTGGCCTTTGTTTTTCCCAAGTCTGCGTGTGAAAACGTCGCGTTCTCAGTACGACGATCTCACATGATCAGCCTGTCAGAGACGGCGCTCTGATCCGGTGCCGGTATCAATCAGTGTCCACCGCAGCCAGTCTTTTTGAAGTCAGGTGGGCCGGTCTGTCCCGGAGCTGCAAGGATGTAGTGTCGATTTCCTCGTGTCGGCCAAACTCCTGCCTTTTCAGTATCATCAGGATTCTCGGCGCGGCGGCGGCCACAAAGATGATGTTGTTGTAACCTAAGCAGGCACGGTGAAACGGCAACGGCCCGGTGCAGCGTCGCACCGGGCCGTTGGATACGGCGAAATGTGGCGTAAAATCAGGCGCCGGCAGCTGCCTTGGCTTTTTCGAAGCCAGCGGCGTAGGCCTTCTTGTTCAGCTCCAGGAACGCCTCGGGAACCCGGGACAGCACGGCCTTTTCGCCGTTCTCGCGGGAAACCACGCCGGTCAGCGCCACCATGGCCCCCAGGGCAACGATGTTGGCAACGATTTCGCGGCCCACTTCGTTCTTGGCGGTGTTGATGATGTTGAAGCCGACCCGCTTGAAGTTGCCTTCCGGCAGCTTGGTGACCAGGTCGGTGTCGTACAGCAGGATGCCGCCTTCTTTCAGGTCGTCGCTGTACTTGTTGCAGGCCTCCTGGGTGAGCGCCAGCAGGGCGTCACACTTGGTGACCTTGGGGTAGTCGATCGGGGCATCGGAAATGATGACCTCGGACTTGGAAGCGCCGCCCCGTGCCTCAGGGCCGTAGCTCTGGGACTGGACCGACTGCTTTCCTTCATGGATGGAGGCTGCCTCGGCAAGGATGATCCCCGCAGTGATCAGACCCTGTCCGCCGGCGCCGGAAAAGCGCAATTCATACCTTGACATCTATCTTCTCCTTTTTCGACGAGATGAATTATTTTGCGCCGCCTTGGGCCCGTTCGATCACCTTTGCATACTCTTCGCAGTACTCCGGCTTCTCTTCCTTGTACAGCACGCCGGTGAGCACCTTGCCCTGCAACTGCTCGGCGGTCATCTTCTCGGCAGCTTTGACCGGTACGGCAACATCCTTCAGGCGGTTCATCATCTCGACCACCGACTTGAACTTGTTGCGGCGGCCGTAGGTGGTGGGGCAGTCATCCAGGATTTCGACCACGGAGAAGCCCTTGTGCTGGATCGCTTCGGCAATCAGCTTGTCGATCTGGGTGGCGTGGTAGGCGGTACCCCGCGCCACGAAGGTTGCACCGGCGCCGATGGCCAGCTTGGCGATGTCGAAGGAGGGGTCCGGGTTCCCGTAGGGGGTGGTGGACGCCCTGTGCAGGTGCGGCGTGGTGGGGGAGAACTGACCGCCGGTCATGCCGTAGATGTAGTTGTTCATGACGATGTAGGTCATGTTGATGTTACGGCGGCAGGCATGGATGAAGTGGTTGCCGCCGATGGCGGTACCGTCGCCGTCGCCGCCCACCAGGATCACGTCCATTTCCGGTTTGGCCAGCTTGACGCCGGTGGCGAATGCTGCGGCACGACCGTGGGCGGTGTGCAGGGTGCAGCAGTCAATGTAGCCGGGAAGACGGGAAGCGCAGCCGATACCGGACACGATGCAGGTGTTTTCTTTTTTCAGGTTGAGAGAATCCATCGCCCGGATCAGACCCTTCATGACGATGCCGTGCCCGCAGCCGGGACACCAGATATGGGGGAGCTTTCCGGGACGAATCCTGCTTTCATAATCATAAGCCATGGTTACTTAACCTCCTTCATCTTCTCGAGGATCTGGTCGGGATTGATCGGCTCACCGTCGACGCGGTTGATGCCCAGAACCAGAGCCTTGCCCAGAGAACAGCGCTCGATCTCCAGGCTGCACATACCCAGGTTCATTTCAGGAACGATGAACCCTTTGACTTTTTGAGCCAGGGCCTTGATCTGCTTGTCCGGGAAGGGCCAGAAGGTCTTGATCCGGAACATGCCGGCCTTGATCCCCTGCTCACGGGCAACGTTGACGGCGTAACGGGCGGAGCGGGAGGTGGAGCCGTAGGCAACCACGGCGATTTCAGCGTCGTCCAGCATATACTCTTCAAAGTCGACAATGTCGTCCACGTTAGCCATAACCTTGCGGATCTGGCGCTCTTCCTCGGCTTGAACGTACTCGGCCTTGGTGGTGGGGAAGCCGTCCGGCAGCTTGTTCAGGCCGGTCACGTGGAACTTGTAGCCGGAACCGAAGGCGGCCAGCGGGGGCACATCGCCGAACGAGGTGTCGTAGGGCTTGTATTCAGCAGGCGGTACCGTGGGGGCGGCACGGTCGATCACTTCCAGTTCGCCCGGCTCGGGGAACACGATCCGCTCACGCATGTGGGCAACGATTTCGTCCGGCAGGACGTGGACCGGAATACGGTACTTCTCGGCCAGGTTGAAGGCCCGGACCACCATCTCATAGGTTTCCTGCACGGAGGCAGGCATCAGGGCGATGGTGGCGTGGTCGCCGTGGGTGCCCCAGCGGGCGCACATCACGTCGGACTGGGACGGACCGGTGGGCATGCCGGTGGAAGGGCCGCCGCGCATGACGTTATACACAACGCAGGGAATCTCGGCGATGCAGCCGTAGCCGATCAGCTCCTGCTTGAGGGACAGGCCGGGGCCGGAGGTGGAGGTCAGGGCCTTCTTGCCTGCCAGGGCACCGCCCAGCAGAGCAGCCATGGCACCGATCTCGTCTTCCATCTGGATGAACTTGCCGCCCACCTTGGGCAGCTCAACGGACATCACCTCAGCCACTTCGGTTGAGGGGGTAATGGGGTAACCGGCGAAGAATTTGCAGCCGGCGTACAAGGCGCCGTGTGCTGCCGCTTCGTTACCCTGCAAAAACGCAACTTTCTTGGACACAGTAAATTCCTCCCGTCTCGTTATTCAGCGTGGACTTTGATGGCGAAGTCGGGGCAGCGCAGTTCGCACTGCATACACTTGATGCAGGCTTCCAGGTCTTTCACGGCAACCACGAAACCCTTCATCTCGAGAACCTTCTTGGGGCAGAACTCCACACAGATGTGACACCCCTTACAGTATTTCTCGATGATCTCGATTCTTGGCAACTTTTTCTCTTCTGACATCTGGCGTGTACTCCTTTTATCCGTATTCGGAAGTGTAAAATAGCGGCCCCCTGATGCGCCAAAAGAAGGGCGGCTCGTGCCGCCCTTCTTTTTAGCAGCCACCGGGAAGTCCGGTTAAAATCAGCCGTTCAGGATGCTGTCCAGGCTGTCCACCAGACCTTTAACGGCGGCGACAGACTTGTCCATCATGGCCTGCTCTTCTGCGTCCAGCTTGAACTGGAGGATGTTTTCCACACCCTTTTCGCCCAACACGGCCGGAACGCCGACGTAGTAGCCGTTCACGCCGAACTCACCCTGCAGGTAGCAGCAGGTGGGCAGAACGCGCTTCTGATCCTTCAGCACCGACTCGGCCATGGCGATGGCGGAGGAAGCCGGGGAGTAGAAGGCGGAACCGGTCTTGAGCAGGGCGACCACTTCGCCACCGGCCAGACGGGTACGCTTGACCATGGCTTCCATGACTTCCTTCGCCTTCTCGGCGCCGTACTTCTGCTCCAGCAGCTCCATGACCGGGATGCCCTGAACGCTGGCGTAGCGAACCAGGGGCACCATGTCGTCGCCGTGGCCGCCCAGGGTCATGGCAACAACGTCCTTCACGGAAACACCCAGCTCCCAGGCGATGAAGGTGGCAAAGCGGGCGGAGTCCAGCACGCCGGCCTGGCCGACCACGCGGTTATGGGGGATGCCGGTGATCTTCTGGCAGAGGGTCACCATGGCGTCCAGCGGGTTGGAGATGACGATGACGAAGGCGTTGGGAGCGTACTGCTTGATCCCTTCGGCGACCGAGGTCATGATCTTGGAGTTGGTGACAATCAGGTCGTCACGGCTCATGCCGGGCTTGCGGGGCAGGCCGGCGGTGACGATGACCACGTCGGAGCCTGCGATGTCCTTGTAGTCCTGGGTACCCTGCAGGCAGACGTCGAAGCCGTCAACCGGTGATGCCTCGGCGATGTCCAGCATCTTGCCCTGGGGCATGCCTTCGACGATGTCGAACATCACGACGTCACCCAGTTCGCGCAGGGCGCAGAGTTGTGCAAGAACGCCGCCGATCTGGCCGCCACCGATAAGTGCTATCTTTTTACGTGCCATGCTGATTCCTCCTTACTGTGGTTGTGTTGTGCTTCAGAGTGAACAAGTGCATAAATATATCAGGAAATTGGGTGGGGGGAAAGAGCCAAAAACCCTTTCCCCCGCGGTCATGAATCAGGCGATGCCGTCGATGATGGCGTTCAGCGTCGGACTCGGCCGCATTGCGGCAGCGGTCTTGGCCGGGTCCGGACGATAGTAGCCGCCCATATCCACCGGCTTGCCCTGGGCGCCGATCAGTTCCTCGTTGATCTTGACTTCGTTATCAGCCAGTTGTTTGGCGATCTTCTCGAACTTGGTCTTCAGTTCGGCGTCCTTGGTCTGGGCGGCCAGGGCCTCGGCCCAGTAGAGGGCCAGATAGAAGTGGCTGCCGCGGTTGTCGATCTGGCCGACCTTGCGGGCGGGCGACTTGTTGTTGTCCAGGAACTTGGCGATAGCCTGGTCCAGCGTCTCAGCCAGCACCAGGGCCTTGGCGTTCTTGAACTGGGTCCCCAGGTGCTCCAGGGAGGCGGCCAGAGCGGAGAACTCGCCCAGAGAGTCCCAACGCAGGTACCCTTCCTTGACGAACTGCTGCACGTGCTTGGGAGCGGAACCGCCCGCGCCGGTTTCGAACAGGCCGCCACCGGCCAAGAGCGGCACGATGGAGAGCATCTTGGCGCTGGTGCCCAGCTCCAGGATCGGGAACAGGTCGGTCAGGTAGTCGCGCAGCACGTTGCCGGTAACGGAGATGGTGTCTTCACCTTTGCGGATCCGCTCCAGGGAGTAGCGCATCGCCTCGACCGGGGCAAGGATCTTGATGGTCAGGCCGGTAGTGTCGTGATTCTTCAGATACGTTTCCACCTTGGCGATGATCTGGGCATCGTGAGCGCGGTTTTTGTCCAGCCAGAACACGGCATGGGCGCCGGTGGCCTTGGCACGGTTGACGGCCAGTTTGACCCAGTCCTGGATCGGAATATCCTTGACGCGGGACATACGCCAGATGTCGCCCTGCTCAACCTTGGATTCCATGAGGACGGTGCCGTCGGCGGCAACAACCTTGACGGTGCCGTCGGCCGGAATTTCGAAGGTGGTGGGGTGGGAGCCGTATTCTTCGGCCTTCTGCGCCATCAGGCCGACGTTGGGGACCGAACCCATGGTAGCGGGATCGAAGGCACCGTTCTTCTTGCAGTCCTCGACGATCTCCTTGTACATGGTGGCGTAGCAGCGGTCCGGGATCAGGGCCTTGGTGTCCTGCAGCTTGCCCTCGGCATTCCACATCTTGCCGCCGTCACGCACCACCACCGGCATGGAGGCGTCAACGATGATGTCGTTGGGTACGTGCAGGTTGGTAATCCCCTTGTCGGAATCCACCATGGCCAGGGCCGGTGCGCTGGCATAGACGGCCTTGATATCGGCTTCGATCTCGGCCTTCTTGTCGGCCGGCAGGGCTTCGATTTTCTTGTAGAGGTCGCCCAGGCCCATGTTGGGATTAACGCCGATCTGTTTGAAGGTGGCGGCGTGCTTCTCGAAGACTTCCTTGTAGAACACTTCCACGGCGTGGCCGAACATGATCGGATCGGAGACCTTCATCATGGTGGCTTTCAGATGCAGGGAGAGCAGCTGGCCGTTCTTCTTGGCGTCGGCGATCTGCTCGGCGTAGAAGGCGCGCAGGGCCTTCTTGCTCATGAAGGTGGCGTCGAGCACTTCACCCTTGGATGCCTTGAGGCCGCTCTTCAGAACCTTGAGCGAGCCGTCGGCGCCGACGAACTCGATCTTGAATTCGCCACCATCTTCCAAGCAGACCGACTTCTCGTTGCCGTAGAAGTCGCCGGCGCTCATGTGGGCGACTTCTGACTTGGAGTCGGCAGCCCAGGCAGACAGCTTGTGGGGGTTTTTCTTGGAGAAGTTCTTGACGGAGATCGGAGCGCGGCGGTCGGAGTTGCCTTCGCGCAGCACCGGGTTCACGGCGCTGCCCAGCACCTTGGCGTACTTCTCGGCGATTGCCTTTTCTTCGTCGGTCTGGGGGTTTTCCGGGTAATCGGGGACCTTGTACCCTTTAGCCTGCAATTCGGCGATGGCTTCCTTGAGTTGGGGAACCGAGGCGCTGATATTGGGCAGTTTGATGATGTTGGCTTCCGGGGTCAGGGAGAGTTCACCCAGCTGCGCGAGGTAGTCGGGAATCCGCTGCTCCGGAGTCAGGCATTCCGGGAACGTGGCAATGATGCGGCCGGAAACGGAGATGTCACGGGTTTCGACCTCAACGCCGGTGCCCTTGGTGAATGCCTGAACAATCGGGAGCAACGAATAGGTTGCCAATGCGGGTGCTTCATCAATCTCGGTCCAGATGATCTTGTGCGTTGTCATTGCGGTCTCTTCTCCTTGGGTGTGGTAGCTGATCTGCCCGGCGAATCGAACGACGGTGCGGCAGTCGCCGTGAGCGAAATACAGTATGACTAAAACGGCAACAGGCTCAAGAAATACGTAGTGAAATCGGTTGGTTGAAGGCGGTTTGTCGAGGCCTGAAAAAAGTTTGTATACAGTATGCAAAAGGCCTGAAGCTGTCAAGGAAAAATCTCCTCCATTGTAGGGAGGTTATGCGGGATTTTCCGTCCTGTCGTGCCATTTTTGGACAGGGTGTGCTCAGGGGGGGTGAAAAGTGTGTTTTTTGATGCTTGACCTGTGGAAAAAGGGTGGTACGATTACGCTGCCTTTTCAGGCAGCAGCCCATATCAGCGCCATAATCCAGCATCGAAAGGAGCATGTACCATGGCCGTGAAAAAAGCCGCAAAAACGACCGGCACGGCAGCAGCCAGGAAGGCCGCTCCGGCTGCCGCACACACGCCGAAGACGGTGGCTGCCGAACTGGCAGCGGACCAACTGCTGGTGCAGAACCTCACTGCGTTGTCGAACCTGGTGACGAATTTGAGCGAGACGCTCGATGTTCTGGTCCGGAAAGCTGAAAGTATGGCCTATCACATTATCGCCACCGAAGAGGTGCTTGCGGAACTGGTTGCCGCCAACGGCCTCGATCTTGCCCGCGTCAATGCCCGTATCCGTACGAAGATTGCCGGTGGTACCGACAACCTCTGCGACCCCAGCCGGGCTATCGACGTGGCCGCTTCCATTGCGTCGCCGCTGCCGAAAGCGCGCTAGCCGCACCTGCTCCGTTTATGAGAAGAGGGCAGACTTGGCCAGTCTGCCCTCTTTCCGTGTAGAGAGACTCCATCCCTGAAAGGAAGTACGTTCCGTCATGTATCCCCAATCCGTGATCTTCGATTTTGACGGTGTCATTGTCGATACCGAGCCGCTGCATTACCGGGCCTTTCAAGAGCTCCTGACCCCGCTGGGACTTGGCTACAGTTGGGAGGAGTACTGCCGCACGTACATGGGATTTGACGATCGGGATGCCTTTCGCGAGGCGTTCGCGGTCGGCGGCCGGCCGCTCCCCCGGGAAGAGCTGGAGCGGCTGATAGAGCGCAAGGCCGAGCTGTTTCAGGAGATCGTGGCGCAAGGGGTGCCCCCCTATCCAGGGGTGGTGGCGTTGATCCGACGATTACGGGCCGAGGAGGTGCCGCTGGCGGTCTGCAGCGGCGCCCTGCGGAGCGACATCGAGCCGATTCTGGCCGGGCTGGCAATCGGCGATTGCTTCTCCTGCATCGTCACGGCTGAGGACGTGGAACACAGCAAACCGGACCCGGCCAGTTACCGTCTGGCCTTCGAAAAGCTGCGCACCCTCTATCCGGAACTCCGGGATGCGGAGCACTCCTGCGCCATTGAGGACACACCGGCGGGGATTGCCTCAGCCACCGGTGCCGGCCTGCGGGTGGTGGCGGTCACCAACAGTTATTCCGCGGACCGGCTGGCCCAGGCGAATCTTGTCGTGACCTCCCTGGAGGAGTTGCCGGCGCGTTTCGGAGAACTGCCCACAGCATAAATACTTTATTTCTTAGTATACGGGCGATGTGCGTTGCCAGTAGAAATCCAAGCTTTTCTAGCCCACTAGAGCCTGTAACTACCAGTTCTAAAAAGCAACCCCCGGAAGGCTCACCTTCCGGGGGATTTTCTTGCCGCGGGATGCCCTCCGGGGCGGACTCAGGGCCAGATGACCACGATCCCCCGCAACCGTCCCCCCTGCGCATCCCGATACTGCACCACCTGCAATCCTCCGGCATCGCCCCGGCGGATTTCGTATCCCTCCTTGATTTCCGAGGAGACCGGTCGCATGGCCGCAGTACCGGCCACTCCTTTCAGCATGGTGACGTAGAACGACTCTTGGATGCCGGCACCGCTTCGGTCCAGTACCTGGATGGAGCGGATGGCGCCGTCCTTTTCCCGGAAGACCCGGTATTCATGGGCTTGCCCCAGGTAGCGTTCCCACCCCGGATGCTCCTTGGCGTAGCCCTTGTCGTGGCCGTCGCGGGGGACGAAGGAGGGGAGTTCCCGGGGGCGGCCGGTGCCGTGCGCGGCAAAGGGTTTGTCGGTCTGGAGCGTCGAGCTGTGAGCGGCCTGGGATTTTGCCGCCGGTTGCGCTGCGTCGGGTGTCGGTGGGGCGGGTTTTGCCGGCTTGGCGGACTCCGCCGGCGGGGCGCTCGTCGCGGTGCCGGGGCTGTGCCTGAGCTGGTAGACGGTCACCGCCAGCGCCATAATAACGGTAAGCGCCAGTATCGCTACCCAACTGCGGCGATACCAGGGGAGCGTTTCCTCGATGTCGGTGATCACCAGGTCGTCGCGCAGGTGAAAGGGCTCCCGCTGATAGCCGGACAGCGACGGAGCAGCAGTGGTGTCCGGTGTCGGCAGCTCCTCGGAGCTGTTGTCCAGGTGCTGGCTGAAGGCGGAAATCACCGAGCGCGCCCCCCGGCGGGGCCGCTCGTAGGTCAGCGGTTCCGGCAGGTTCTCCCCGGTCGCCGGCTCTGGTTCCCCGGCAGGGGATGAGGCTGCATCGGAGCCGCTTTCCGGGGGGAACTCCTGAAAAAGGCGGTCAGGCCTGGGGGGGACGTCCGCTTGTGCCTCGGGCAGCTCCGTTATCTCGCCGCTGCGCTGATCGGCGGCATGGGTGAAGGCATCCAGGATGGAGCAGAGTTCGTCGTCCGACTGGGCCGGGTCCATGATTCCCTCGAACCTGCCGGAGGTTTCCACCTCCAGGGTTTCCGACGGGCTGATCAGGATGAAGCGGCAGCGACGGCGGCCGATGCGGGACTTCAGGTGCTTGAGCAGGATGTCGGCCGAAAGTCCGGAGAGATGATTCTGGATGATCACGACCCCCGGTTTCAGCCGTTCCAGCTCCTCCACGCCGCGATGGATATCGCTGACCGCCACCAGATCGTCGCGGTCGCGGGCGAGCCGTTCGAACAGGTCGGTCATGCGGGGGATGTCGGTGATGGCGAGGACGGTCATGGGCGCTCCCGGAGAAAAGTGGCGCACATTCTACGGGAAGCGGCGGCTCCAGGCAACAGGGAATCGTCTTGCCAAGGCTCAATCCTATCGGGTACACTTTCAGTTCATTTTCCTGCCAGAGAGGTAGTTCATGCTCGATCCGCACATATACCGGGAGCTTTGTGCCATTGTGGGAACGGAGAACGTTGCCGTGGAAAAGCAGGACCTGATCTGCTACGGCTACGACGCCACCCAGATGGAATTTTTACCCGCCGCCGTGGTGCATCCGGCCACTGCGGAGGAGGTGGCGGCGGTTCTGAGACTGGCCAACCGGTGCTGCTTTCCGGTCTTTCCCCGCGGCGCCGGCAGCGGCTTCACCGGCGGGGCGCTGCCCACCGGCGGCGGTGTGGTGCTGGTCACCACCCGCATGAACCGTATCCTGCGGATCGATACCGAGAACCTGATCGCCGAGGTGGAGCCGGGACTGGTGACGGAGGAGTTCCAGATCGCGGTGGAAAAGCTGGGGCTGTTCTACCCGCCCGACCCGGCGTCGCTCAAGTTCTCCACCCTGGGGGGAAACGTGGCGGAAAACGCCGGCGGTCCCCGCTGCGTCAAGTACGGGGTAACCCGCGATTTCGTCATGGGGCTGGAGGTGGTGCTGCCCACCGGCGAAATCATCCGCACCGGCACCGAGACCTACAAGGCGGTGGTGGGGTACGACCTGACCCGGCTGCTCTGCGGCAGTGAAGGGACCCTGGGGGTGATCACCAAGATCATCTTCAAACTGCTGCCGTTGCCTGAAGCGAAGAAGACCATGCTGACCATCTTCGATTCCATCGACGGCGCGGCCCGTGCCGTCTCCACCATCATCGGCGCCAAGATCATCCCCACGACGCTCGAGTTCATGGACTACGCCACCCTGCAGTGCGTGGAACGGCGCTTCAATCTGGGGATTCCGGCGGAGGGACGGGCCGTGCTGCTGATCGAGGTGGACGGCGATAGCGACCTGGTGGACAAGCAGGCGGCCCGCATCCAGGAGCTGATCCGGCCCCTGGGGCTGGTGCAGTGCACCATCGCCAAAGATGCCGCCGAATCGGAGGCGCTCTGGAAGGTGCGGCGACTGGTCTCCCCCAGCCTGCGGGATGTCAATCCGCACAAGTACAACGAGGATATCGTGGTGCCGCGCAGCAAAGTGCCGGAGGTGATCCGCCGGATCGAGACCATCCAGCGGAAATACGACATCCCGATCGTCAACTTCGGCCATGCCGGCGACGGCAATATCCATGTCAACGTGATGATCAACAAGGAGATTCCCGGCCAGGAGGAAAAAGCCCACAGCGCGATCCGGGAGGTGTTCCAGGCCGCCCTGGACCTGGACGGCACCATGTCCGGCGAGCACGGGGTGGGGCTGGCCAAGCAGCCGTACATCGAGATGGAGCTGAACCCGGCCCAGATCAGGACCATGGAGTCGATCAAGCTGGCGCTGGACCCGAACAATATTCTCAACCCCGGCAAGATATTTCCCTGGAAAGGTATCAACCATGCAGCATGACGATGCAAAGGAACGGCAGGAAACCTCGTTGATAGGACGTATTCTGTCACTTGAGGCGGTGTTGCTGCTGATGGGAGTTGTGTCGCTGGTGTACGGCCTGATCAACGGCGCGGCCATGAACATCTTCTGGGGAGTGGTGATCATTCCCGGTGTTTTTCTGTTGCACAAGGTGCGCAAGAAGGACTGGAAGGCCCACTGGCAGGCCCTGGAGGCGGAGCAGCAGCGCCAGAGGGAGCGTGACAACCGTGGGTGAGATCGTTCTGGCATCGGCATCGCCCCGCCGTTCGGAGCTTCTTGAACTGGCCGGCGTGCCGTTCCGCGTCGCGCCGGCCGACATCCCCGAGGAGCCCCTTCCCGGCGAGGAAGCGGCGGCCCACGCCATGCGGTTGGCCGAGGAAAAGGCCCGGGCCGCTGCGGCCCGTGAGGCATCGGGACGCTGGTTCATCGGCGCCGACACCATCGTAGTGCTGGAAGGGCGGATCATGGGCAAACCGAAGGACGAAGCCGAGGCGGAAGCCATGCTCGCGGACCTCTCCGGTCGCAGCCATCAGGTGATCACCGCCTACGCGGTGTTCGACCGCAGCGGCGGGGCCTGCGTCAGCCGGGCGGTGCGCACCGATGTGGTGTTCAAGCAGTTGGACCGTCGGGAGATCGAAGCGTACGTTGCCACCGGCTGTCCCCTGGACAAGGCGGGGGCCTACGCCATCCAGGGGGGAGCGGCCCACTTCGTGCGGGAGATCCGCGGCTCCTACACCAACGTGGTGGGGCTCCCCACCTGCGAACTGGTGGAGACCCTGCGCCGGATGGGGGCGCTGGAACAGTCATGAGTGTCATCGCTGAACATCTTGCCACGGTGCGGCACCGGATCGCCGCCGCCTGCGGACGCTGCGGCCGGGACCCCCGTACCGTGGAACTGGTTGCGGTCTCCAAGACCCGCCCGGCGGAGGATGTCCGGGAGGCGTTCCGGGCAGGGCAGCGGATTTTTGGTGAAAATTACGTCCAGGAACTGGTGGCCAAGGCGGCGGACCTGCACGAGCCGGTGGAGTGGCACGTCATCGGCCACCTGCAGTCCAACAAGGTGCGGCAGATCGCCGGCCTGACCAGCCTGATCCATTCCGTGGACCGCCTGTCGCTGGCCCGGGAGCTGAGCCGTCAGTGGGGACGTCTGGAGAAGGTCTGCAACCTGCTGGTGCAGGTAAACGTCTCCGGCGAGGCCAGCAAGTCCGGCACCACCGCGGCGGAGGCCCTGGCCCTGGTGCGGGAGATCGCCCGGCTGCCCCACCTGCGGGTGCAGGGTTTGATGACCATGCCGCCGTTTTTCGATGACCCCGAGGAGGCCCGTCCCTACTTCCGCGAGTTGCGCCTGCTGGCTGACCGGATCAGGGAGGAGGCGATTCCGGGGGTTGCCATGGAGCGGCTTTCCATGGGGATGTCCGGCGACTTCGAGGTGGCCGTCGAGGAAGGGGCCACCCTGGTGCGGGTGGGGACCGCCATCTTCGGGGAGCGGTAGACCGGCGGGAAGAAACGGAGGTGCAGCGATGAAACGGCTGCTGGCAGTACTCGTATTCATCACGCCGCTTGTAGCGGAGGCGGCGACCTGGTCCTGGACCGATGCCGCCGGTACCGTGCACTTCACCGACAATCCCGCCACGGTTCCTATGGGGTTCCGTCACCAGCTCCGGCAACGGGACGATGGCGCTCCGTCATTTCCGGCGACCGTGCCGGCTGAACCGGCGAGCCGCCAAACGCCACCGCCGGCAGCTCCCCATGCCGGGACGCCGTCGAAGGCTGCCGAAGCTCCTGCGGCAGCACCGGGACAGGAACTGTCGATCCGTTACGGCAACCGTACCGCCGGAGAGTGGCGGGCGGCCTTCAGGGCGCTGCGGGGGCAGCTTGCGGAGGTCGAGGGGCAGTTCGAGCAGGCCCGGCGCGAGGGGGGAGACGGCAAGACTGCCCTGAGCCGGCAGAAGATCGACGAGTTGAACGCCCGCAACAGACGGCTCAATGCAGAGTACGAGGCGGTCCGCCTGCGCTTCAACCGCTTGGTGGAGGAAGCCAACGCCGCGGGGCTGCCGCCGGAGTTCTCCCGCTAGCCGGCATGCTGCCCGGAACATCTGTCGCTGCTGTAGTGAACCGGCCTGTCCTGCCTAAAAATGACAACAGGCTGCCCGTATTCTGGGCAGCCTGTTGTGCTCTTTAGGGGTAAGATGCCGAAAACAGGTTAAGAAAGGCTGGTACAGCTTTTGCGCGTACATGGCTATCATGCGTGTACCAGGAGGCAGCAATGTCAGCAGAAGCCAGCACCTTTTCATCACTTGCCCCCCATGCCACCATCACCCTGATCAAGGGCAGCCGTTATGGACTGGATCTGCGGGGGTATCTCAAGCCGGGGTGGTCCGGCTATCTGGCCGGTCGCCTTGCCGACGAGCAGATCAGCGTGCTGCGCGGAGCGGGGCGCAAGATATCGGCCATCACCTGGGAAGCCCGTTTCGAGCTTGAAATGCCGCCGCTCCTGAAGGTCCCGGAACGGCTCGATTACTGTGCCATGGCCAGCACGCCTCCGGCGGTTCGCTCCACCCTGCCCTGGGTACGCCTGGAACGGCTCAGCGTTAAGCGGGACAGCGCCCATGGCGGCTCGCTGCTGGTGGAGCTGACCGGGCCGGACCAGTTGGGGTTCCTCGCCTCACTGCTGCGGGTCTTCAGCTTCTATTCGCTGTTTCCGGTGGAGATGGAGATCGAGACTCTTGGGGCCACCGCCAGCAACCGCTTCTGGCTGAAGGGGATCGGCAGCCTGACGCCGACGGCCGAAGACCAGGCGAATCTTGCCACGGCTCTGCGCAAGCTGTCCGGCAACGGCGGCACCTTGCCATAAGCAACGGATTCTGCTAAGGCATGTCCATGCACCGGTATCATCCGGTATCTGCAACGAAGGACCTGCCAATGCTTACCACGTATCTCGATGTCGCCGTAGAAGCCGCCCTGGCTGCCGGCCGCCTGCAGCGGTCACGGTTCGCTTCCTCCTTCACCGTCGACTTGAAAGGGGCTAAGGATCTGGTCACCGAACTGGATACCGCCTCCGAAGCCGTGATTGTCGGCTGCCTGCTGGAGCGGTTTCCCGGTCACGGTATCCTGGCCGAGGAGGGGAGGTATCCCGACGGCGACGGTCGTCATGTCTGGGTGATCGACCCGATTGACGGCACGACCAATTTTGCCCACGGCTACCCCTGGTTCTGTTCCTCCATCGCCTTGGAACGGGACGGCGAGCTGGCAGTGGGCGTGATCTACAACCCGATGACCGATGAGCTGTTTACCGCCACGGCCGGCGGCGGGGCCTTCATGAACGGCCGCCGCCTGACGGTATCGCAGCGTGCCCCCCTGGCCGGCGCCCTGCTGGCCACCGGCTTCCCCTACGACTGCGCCACCGATCCTGAAAATAATTTCGACCAGTTCATCCGCTTCCAGAAAGCTGCCCGCGGCATCCGCCGCGCCGGGGCCGCCGCCCTCGATCTGGCCTACTTGGCGGCCGGCCGGCTGGACGGCTTCTGGGAGGTAAAGTTGAAACCCTGGGACGTCGCGGCCGGCACCCTGCTGGTACGGGAGGCGGGGGGGATAGTGACCTCCTTTGACGGTGCTCCGTATGCAATCCGTACCCACCGGATACTCGCCTCCAACGGCTGCCTGCACAGCGAAATGATCGCCATGCTGGCGCAGAAAGGTTCACCATGAAACGTCCGCTGATCGCTTTACTCCTCTCCGCTTTTGTTCTGCCGGGGCTGGGGCAGCTCTACCTGGGCCGCAAGCTCAAGGGAGCGCTGCTGCTGGTGGCGGTCAACCTGCTGCTGCTGGCCGCCCTTTTTCTGGCAATGAAGCTGTCGGCACCGCTGATTGGCGCCCGGCTTGCCGGTACGCCGATTACCCCCGAACTGCTGCTGGCCCAGATCCAGCCCCATGCCGTCTGGGGCAAGGCGCTGCTGGCGTCGTTTCTGGGGGTCTGGGGCTTTGCGGTGGTGGATCTGGTCAGTGCGTTTCGGGAGTCTGGCCGCGAAAACGATATTTGACAAACGCCGTTTGCGTGTGCCATAAATGAGGCCATGAGACACGCGCACATTATCGGCAGCGGCGCCGGCATTCCGGAACGGATTGTCGGCAATGATTTTTTCTCCTACCTGGTGGATGATCCCGACGAATGGATCAGTTCCCGTACCGGTATCAGGGAACGACGCTTCGTCAAACCGGAAGAGTCGACCTCCGACCTTGCCGTGCGTGCGGCCCGGGCAGCTCTGGAAAATGCAGGCATCACGGCGGCCGAGATCGACTGCATTGTCGTGGGAACTTCTACGCCGGATATGATCCTGCCGGCCACCGCCTGCATGGTGCAGAAGGAGATCGGTGCCCAGAACGCCTTTGCCTTTGATCTGAATTCGGTCTGCGGCAGCTTCGTCTTTGCCCTGGATACGGCCGACAGCTTTATCCGCGCCGGCAAGGCCCGTACCGCTCTGGTGATCGGCGCCGACACCTACTCAAAAATTCTGGATTTCAACGACAAGACCACCTGTCCCCTGTTCGGCGACGGCGCCGCTGCTGTTGTGCTGCGGGTTACCGATCAGCCGGACACCGGCATCCTGCATTCTTTCATCCGTACCGACGGTAACGGCTGGCCCCTGATTCAGGTCCCGTCCTCCGGCTCCCGCAAGCCGATCACTGCCGAAACCATTGCAGCTAAAGAGAACACCTTCTATATGTCGGGCAAGCCGGTCTACGTCTTTGCAACCGAGGCGATTCCTGAGCTGATCAAGACCGTCTGCGACATGGCCGGCATCACCCCCGCCGATCTGGACTGGCTGATTCCCCACCAGGCAAACCTCCGCATTCTCGATGCTGTTTCCAAAAAACACGACATCCCCAAGGAAAAATTCCTGGTGAACCTGCAGAAGTACGGCAATACCGCCGCCGCGTCGGTGGCACTGGCGTTGGACGAGTTCCGCCGTAACGGCACCATCAAGCCGGGGCAGCTGGTGCTGGTCATGGGCTTTGGCGGCGGTCTTTCCTGGGGAGGACTGTTGGTCAGGTTCTGATTCCGGCCATTCCCTCGCCAAGCCGTTCCGGACGTAGTCCGGCAGCTGCCAGCAGAGCCCCGAGGAGTTCCCCGGGGCTCTGCTGTTTCCAGCCGCCGTGGAAGCGGTCGGCTGCCAGCAGATACCCTCCGGGACGCAGCACTGCGGCCAGTCGTTCGATGAGCCGCAGCATCGCCGCCGGTTGGTTGAGCAGTGGCCCTCCCAGCAGTCCGTTGCAGAGAATCAGGTCAAAGTCGGCGTCGCCTGCCGGGTCGGCGTCCAGCAGGTTCACGACGCTGAAAGTTATCCGTTCCCCCCAGCCAGCCATTACAAGAGCTTCGGTTCTGGTGTGGTACTCTGTTTGCCGTGCCGGAGCGTGGGGCAGGCAGCGTTGACGGGCTGCCCAGACCTCAAGGGGGTCCAGCGTCCAGCCTTCGATCCGCGCCTCTGCCGGTTGCCAACCGGCCGCCATCACCTGCTCCGCCAACTCCCAGGTCCCTTCACCGCTGCCGCAGGCGGCGTCAAGACAGCGAAACGTCTGGTGCCCCGCCTGTCGGCGCTGTCTGCACAGCTCCCCCAGGAAAGTGCGCTGCTCCGGATACCGCCCGAAGCCGGCACCGTTGTAACGGGCCGGCAGGAAGGAGTGGAACAGAAACCGGCAGTGCAGGGACGGGTCGAGCAGCAACCGCTCCAGCAGTCGTGCGGGGTTCGGGGAGAGCTGGAAGGGGGCGGGCAGGGTACCGTAGAGATCGGCCCAGGAGAGCGCACCGGAAAAGGGGGTGCTGTTCAGGTGCGGGGGGAAGTTCAGGCTGAAGCGGTAAAAACGGTGAAAAACGCGGCGGAGTTCGGCGATGGGCAGATACAATTCCGACTGGCAACGCAGCTCCGGCACAATCACCAGGCCGGGAGCCGGCAGGGGAGCCGGGCTGGTGGCCGCCCAGAGCCGGTACTGGCGGTCGATGCGGGCACGCGCCCCGGCAAAGAGCGCCGGATCGGGCCTGCGGAGCAAAGGGCAGGGAGGAACAGCTGCCGGCGGAAACACGGATGCACCTCGGGGAAGGTGGTCAGGGCTGGCTGGGGGCAGTGGTGGTGGGTTCCACCCTGGTCGACTCCTCGGAAAGCAGGACGATATCCACGCGGCGGTTGCGCGCCCGCCCCTCGGAGGTGCCGTTTTCCGAAGCGGGGCGGAATTCGCCGTAACCGGTGGCCGAGATGGTGGCGGGATCGACGTCGTGGTTTTTCAGTATGTAGCGCAGCACGTTGGTGGCCCGCGAGGTGGACAGTTCCCAGTTGGAGGGGAACTGGGAACTGCTGATCGGCACGTTGTCGGTGTGCCCCTCGATCCGCAACGGGTTTGAATACTGGGTCATTGCCTCGATGATGGTGTTCAGAATCTGGTAGCCGGACGCTTTGATGGTTGCCGACCCCGAATCGAAAAAGCCGGCTTCCTTCAGACTGACTACCAACCCCCGGCTGGTGATGCCGATGGATACCTTGTTCTGGGCGCCGTGCTTGATCAGGTAGGCTTCGATGGCCGACTGGATCTCCTTGAAGTCCTTCTCCTGGGCCTGCCCCTTGGCCTTTCCCTTCTCCATGCCGCCGTGGCGCGGTCCGGCCGGCGGCATCTGGCGGTTCATCGGGATCACCGCCATCTCCGGTTTGATCGAGGGGATCTGGCGCAGGTCCTTGGCGTCGAGCACCCCTTTCTGGCCCGCTGCCGCCATGGTGGAGTAGCCAAAGGACTCCCGCAGGGATTGCATCACTTCCTCGACCTTTTTCTTGTCGGTCTGGGACATGGCGTAAAGCGTTACAAACACGGCAAACAGCAACGTGATGAAGTCGCCGTAGGAAACCAGCCAGCGCTCGTGATTGACGTGCTTTTCAGGTTCTTTTTTTCGCGCCACGCGAGGCTCCTTGGGTCAGTGCTCGGCGCCGGCGAACGACTTAAGCTTCTGCTCGATGAAATGGGGGTTCTCCCCGTTCTGGATGGCGATCAGCCCTTCCACGATCATGACCCGGCGCAGCACTTCCTCTTTCATCCGGATTTTGATCTTGGTGCCAATCGGGATACAGACGATGTTGGCGACCATCAGACCGTAGATGGTGGCCACGAAGGCGACGGCGATACCGGCTCCCAGCTTGGAGGTGTCGGAGAGGTTACTCATGACGTGGATCAGGCCGAGCACGGCGCCGATGATACCGATGGTGGGCGAATAGCCGCCGGCAGCCTCAAAAAATTCAGCGGAGTGCTTCTGGTGGTCTTCGTAGGCTGTTATCTCCGCCTCAAGAGTTTCCCTCAGTTTCTGCGGATCGATGCCGTCCACCACCAGGGATATCCCTTTCTTGATGAAGGGGTCGCTGGCATTCTGGGCCTCCTGCTCAAGGGAGATCAAGCCGTTGCGGCGGGCCTTGGTAGCGTAGCCGATGATGTCCTTGACGATGGCGTCCGGGTCCACCTTGGGCGGCAGCACGGCGATCTTGATGTCCTTGAACGCCTTGATGCAGACCGGCAGGGGAAACGACACGAACACGGCGCCGAAGGTACCGCCGAGCACGATCAGGGCAGCGGTAGGCTGAATGAGTGACGTAATATGCAAACCTTCCAAGACGGCACCGCCGAACACGGCACCGAAACCCAGTATAAGGCCGATAATAGTTGCTAAATCCATAGGTCAGACATCCTGGTGATGAAGTGGGAGTAGGCCGTCGCGACTTTCCGGCTGGTGTGCGGCACCGTGGGGCGGCGTATACAGGCTCAGCCGGCTGCGTGAGCAGTATTTGGGGCGTTGCCAAGCGGCACTGGCCTGTCGCAGGACTCTGGTTCGAAAGGCAACGATCCGGTTGAGCAGTACCCGGCTGCGCTCGCGTACCAGTATATGGTGGCCGTTGTACAGGGTAATGACGGTGTCAGGGGTTTCCTCGATACTGATGATATGGTCCGGATTCAGCAGCATCACCTGACGGTCGAGACGGGTAACCAGGATCATGAACGCCTCAAGGTTAATTTTTTGTCAAAAATATCAAATAACTAGATAAGGTCAAGCTTTTTTCCGGCCGCCGGTGGCGGTGCTCAGCCCAGCATGGCATCTATAGCATCGAAATTGATGTACTTTTCCGCGGTGGAGTTGATGAGCTC
Organism: Trichlorobacter ammonificans; assembly: GCF_933509905.1. GTDB lineage: Bacteria > Desulfobacterota > Desulfuromonadia > Geobacterales > Pseudopelobacteraceae > Trichlorobacter > Trichlorobacter ammonificans. The sequence continues at coordinate 544,392 of NZ_OW150024.1, forward strand.
AATTTTCTCCGTATCGTCCGGACCAATCTTGGAGACGTGCTCCCGCAGCAGGGCAAAAACGTCGGCGGTAGTCTCTTCGATCCGGATATGCGGGATCATGCTGTCTTCCAGGATGCGCTGGGTGATGGTGGACATCGGTGCATGGCCGGCCACGATCAGACCGGCGAGACGGGTGCGGAACTCCGGAATATGGTGCAGCGCCGAAGCGGTGACGATCAGCTCGTCACGGGAGCTGGTCACGATCAGCAGGGTCGAATCCCCCAGGCCCTCAATTACTTTCTGGGACGAGGCGGCGCCGATCTGGATCGTGTGGCAGATACGGCTTTTGTCCGCCGGATCGCCATGCAGTGGTAACTGCAGCAGTTCGGCGACATGCTGCAGGGTGGGATCGGCAAGGGTGCGGGAGTAATCGAAGGCGCTGGTGACCAGCAGGTTGCGGTGCTGAAACGCCTTGGTGAGGTACGCCAGAGATTCCTCCCGCTTGCTCGCCACCAGCTTGTTGGCCATGATTACCTTCACCCGGGCGTGCTCCCGCTCGTAGAGCGGCAGGTTCAGCTCCACCGCGTCGATGACGTTGCCGATGCCGCCGCCCGTGATCATCAGCACCGGCGCATCAAGCATGGCGGCAACCTGGGCGTTGTTGGCCCCCACCACCGAGCCGACGCCACCGTGGCCGGCTCCCTCGATGATCAGGAAGTCGTGCCGTTTCTCCAGCTCGGTGCAGGCATCGAGGATCAACTGGCGAGGCTGACGAGAACCGGCGGTGCCGTCGAGAAAACGGCGAGTGGTGCCGGCGGTCAGGGTCATGGGGGACATGAACGGTGCATCCTGGTCCAAGCCGTAGACGCTGGCCATCATTGCCGCATCCTTGTCCATGATCATCCCCCGATATTCGATGCATTTGGGGCCGATCGGCTTCATGAAGCCGACCCGGGCGTACCGCTTGCGGGCCAGATGCATCAGGGAGAGGGAGATCGTGGTCTTGCCGCAATGCTGGCCGGTTGCGCCGATGAAAATTTTTCTGCACATGGGTTTCTCCTCAGTGCGGGCATTCCGTACACGTGGTTAGTACATACCACAGGTACCCGGTTTGTCATACGCTGAAAACGGGGGGGCTCAGCCCACGGTTTTCCTGAAGCGCAGCACAGCCACCCCCAAGACCACACATCCCAGTGCCGCCAGAGCCAGCAGGTGGGGCCAAAGAATGGCGATACCGGTTCCCTTCAGGTAGAGTCCCCGAATGATCACCAGGTAGTAGCGCATCGGATTTACCAAGGTCAGCCACTGGGCAGCCACCGGCATGTTTTCGATCGGGAAGGCGAAGCCGGAGAGCAGCATGGCGGGAAAAATGATGAAGAAAGCGCTCATCTTTGCCTGTTGCTGAGTCCGGCTGATGGTGGAAATGAAGAGGCCGGTTCCCAGAGAGCTCATCAGGAACAGGCCGGTGGCCAGGATCAGCAGCCAGAGACTGCCCCGGATCGGCACGCGAAAAACCAGCGCCCCCACCAGGCTGATCAGGGCCACGTTGGCGTAGCCGATCAGCACGAAGGGCAGGGTTTTGCCCAGGATAAATTCGGTTTTCCGGATCGGGGTCACGATAACCTGCTCGATGGTGCCGATCTCCTTTTCCCGCACAATGGCCATGGCCGACAGCAACATGGTAATGATGTAGACGATGTTGGCCACCACCGCCGGCACATAGAACGGGGGGCTGGCCAGGTCGGGGTTGAACCAGGCCCGCGATTCCACCCGGACCCGCCCCGGCGGGATGTCTCCCCGCAGGTGCACCTGCCGGAGCAGCAGCTCCTGGTTCCAGTGTTCGGCAAAACGGCTTAAGTAGCCCATGACAATGCCGGCCGTATTGGAGTCGGAACCGTCCAGCAGGGCCTGCACCACCACCGTATCGCCGCGGCGCAGGTCGGCAGCCAGGCCGGGGGCGATCACCAGGACCAGTCGCGCCGTACCCCGGTCCAGCAGGTTTTGGGCGGCATGCTCGTCGGCAGGAGCTGCCGTTTCCCTGAAATGTCCGGAAGAAAACAGGGATGCCAGCAGTTCCCGGCTTTCGGCCGAGTTGTCCCGGTCGATCACCGCCGTTGGCACTCCGCGGACGTCCATGTTGACGGCATAGCCGAAGATCACGGTCTGGATGGCGGGCAGCAGAAAGAGCACCAGCCGCATCCGGGGATCGCGGAAGGTCTGGATGAACTCCTTGATCAGCATGGCCTTCAGGCGTCCGAACATGGGGTTACTCCAGCCGCTTCCGGAAGGCCAGCACGGCGGTTCCCAGCACCGTGGCGGCAAAGGCCAGCAGGAACAGGGCATGGGGCCAGAGTACCGCCAGCCCCACGTCCTTGAGGTAGATTCCCCGCAGAATGGCGACAAAATAGCGTGCCACCACCACGTGGCTCACTGCCTGGATCGGGGCCGGCATGTTTTCCAGAGGAAAGATGAAGCCGGAAAGCAGGAACGCCGGCAGGACGGTGATGATCAGGGCCAGTTGGCTGGCCAGCAGTTGGCTCCTGGCCACGATGCTGATCAGCATCCCCACGCTGAGCGCACCCAGCAGAAAGAGCAGGGAGAGCAGCGCCAGGAGCCAGAGGTTCCCCCGCAACGGCACACCGAAGACGAGGCTGCCGACGCCGACGGCCAGCAGCAGGTCGATCACGCCGATACAGAAGTAAGGTGCCAGTTTGCCGATCACCAGTTCCGTTCTGCCCACCGGCATGGCGATCAACTGCTCCATGGTGCCGGTTTCCCATTCGCGGGCCATGGACAGTGCCGTCAACAGCGCCGCCACGATCATCATGATTACCGGGATCAGGCCGGGAAAGATGAAGTTGCGGGAGACCAGGTCGGTGTTGAACCAGGCACGGGGGCGGATTTCCAGCTTCGGGACGGCCAAGCCCGTCCGGACCGGGGTGTTGCCTGCGCCGGGCTGGCGCATCACCTGCTCCACCAGCACCTGACGGGACCAGGTCAGTATGATCGCCTCGGCATAGCCCAAGGCGATGGTGGCGGTGTTCGGGTCGCTGCCGTCGAGGAGCATCTGGACCGCGGTATCGTCACCCCGCTCCAGGCGGTCGGCGAAATCGGCGGGAATCACCAGGGCGGCCAAGGCGTCACGGCGGTCGATGGCCTGTTCCAGGCGGGCATAAGAGGCTGCCTGGGGCGTGAGCGAAAAATAGCGCGACCCCCCGAAACGGCTGATCAGCTCCCGGCTCTGGGGGCTGCCGCTCTGATCCCAGACCGCCAGGGGGACCCGGTCCACGTCCAGGGTCAGGGCGTAACCGAACAGAAACAGCATGATCAGGGGGGTGACGATCCCCAGGGCAAGGCTGCGCGGATCGCGCAGGACGTGCAGGAACTCTTTGCGGGCAACGGCACCCAGGCGGCGGAGGTGAACGGTTGGCCGCACGTCAGGAAAGCAGGGCGTCGATGCGCCCCAGCCCCTCCAGGGCACCGCAGGGAAGAGAAAGGTGAGGGAGGGGGATCTCCGGTTCCCGGGGATTGATACGGATTACCACGGCATGGGGGTAGCGCCAGCCGACCCGTTCCGAGGTGGCCCGGATAGTGGGGATGGTAGTGCCGGCTCCCAGCTCGATCACCACCATGCGCTGCTGGGCATGCTCGTCAAGAAACTGCTGGAAGCGCTGCTCCTGGGCATGGGTACGCTGCGGCAGCCAGGACCAGTCGCCGAACATCAGGATGTTGGGGCGGCTGACGCCGCCGCAGGCGGGGCAGCGGGGGACCTGTGCCGCGCGCATGGTTCGTTCGTCTACCATGATCTGCTCGTTGTTGGGCCAGATGGTGGTGCTGCAGGGAACCTGGCACTGCAGCCAGTGGATGGAACCATGTACTTCCAGGATGTTTTCATCGGCAAAACCGGCTTTCTGGAACTGGCCGTCCACGTTGGAGGTTACCACGAAGGGGGGCGCGCCGATACCCGCAGCCCAGCGTTGCAGTATGTGAAAACCTTCATGGGGGACGGTTTCCCGGTAGAGGTTGGTGCGATGGCCGTAAAATCCCCAGCCGAAGGCTGGATCACGTTGAAAATGCTCCGGGTTCGCGCACTCGATAAAGGAGAGTCCCAGGCGGGCGTAGGGGGGGTAGGCCTGCCAGAAGCCGCTGTTTCCGCGGAAGTCCGGCAGCCCGGAGTCAACCCCCATGCCGGCGCCGGCGGTAATGATGAGAATCTCCGCATTTTCGATCGCCCGGGCCGCCTGCTCAAACATGTCGGCTTCTCCTCCTGTCACGAGAGCGTTGACGATTGCTTCGAATTGTTATACAAGAATTTCCTTCTCTGTGCCACCTTAGCTCAGTCGGTAGAGCAACTGATTCGTAATCAGTAGGTCAGCGGTTCGATTCCGCTAGGTGGCTCCAGTGTCCTGCAACGGGTTGCGGCAGCATGTCGCAACCCGTTTTGCGTGGCGCGTCCACCATCGAACGATGCACGAAACGGTTTGCCTCGCGAGATTTCTGGGCTACTATTAAGGACGGTCAATGGTGACCGGGTGTATGTGGTCGGCGGCATGGCCGGGCGCGACATCTAAATTCTGCATGAGCCACGGCTCTGAAGCAAATCCGGAGGATGGCTATGGCGTCAACAATGGTGTCAGTGGTGAAACTACGTAAAGAACTGCGGGAGGCGGTGGGCGATTATGCCAGGCTGACCAAGCTCCATGCCGTGATTACCGAGGCGCTCAACAACGCCTATGGCGAGGAGAAACGCCTGCTGTCCGAACTCAGGCAGGATGTGCGGCAGGTACTCCAGTGCCGCGTTCCTGATTGAAGCTGTCCGTTGGCCGGTCCGGAGGGGCCTTTCCGGTCGTGCCCCCCGCTGCTGCCGGCTGCAGGTGAGGACACTCGGCTTCATTGGACTTCAGGGGCCGGTTGTGCTATTAGATGCAGGGTGCTGAACGACAATGGGGTCACGTCTGACGACGTGACCCCATGATGTCTGATGGTCGGGATGACACGATTTGAACGTGCGACCCCCTGCTCCCGAAGCAGGTGCGCTACCAGGCTGCGCTACATCCCGAAGAATTCCGTTTATATTCTTTTATGAGCCGGCTTGTCAATACTCAAAAGTCGGTGATGGAGGTGAAATGTCCGGTACAGATATCCGGCAGGAGATCCGGCGGCTGCTCAGGGAGCGCAACGCCGTGCTGCTGGCCCACAACTACATGCGGGACGAAATCCAGGAGATCGCCGATATCACCGGCGATTCGCTGCAACTGTCCCAGGAGGCGGCCAGGACCGGGGCCGCGGTGATCGTCTTCTGCGGCGTCCACTTCATGGCGGAATCCGCCGCCATCCTCTCCCCGGACAAGACCGTGCTGCTGCCCCGTCCCGACGCCGGCTGCCCCATGGCGGACATGGTGGACGTCGCCGGTCTCAGGGAGCTGAAAGCCCGTCATCCCGGCGTGCCGGTGGTCACCTACGTCAACTCCTCGGCGGCGGTCAAGGCGGAGTCGGATATCTGCTGCACCTCGGCCAACGCCGTTTCCGTGGTGAAGTCGCTGCCGGACACGAAGCTGATCTTCACCCCTGACCGCAACCTGGGGCGCTGGATCGCCCGGTTCGTGCCGGACAAAGAGTTCATCTTCTGGGACGGCTACTGTCCCACCCACGAACGGCTGACCGCCGAGCGGGTGCGGCAGATGAAGGCGGAGCATCCTGATGCCCTGTTCATCTGTCATCCGGAGTGTGCCCCGGAGATCTCGGCCCTGGCCGACCATGTCTGCTCCACCAGCGGCATGTACCTGTACTGCGCCAAAAGTCAGGCCAGGAAGTTCATCATCGGCACCGAGGCCGGCATTCTTTACAAGCTGCGCCAGGAGAATCCGGACAAGGAGTTCATCCTCGCCTCGCCGGCCCTGATCTGCCCCAACATGAAGCTGACCTCGCTGGAGGACCTGCTGCTCTGCCTGCAGACCATGCAGCCGGTGGTGACCGTGCCCGAAGGTGTCCGCCTGCGGGCACAGGCCGCCCTGGACCGGATGCTGGCCGTGCCGAGGGACTGACCATGGTTTCGTTCGACGATGCGCTGAAGACCATACTGGACAACGTTTCTTCCGTGGGGACCGAGCAGGTGCCGCTGGTGGAGGCGGTGGGGCAGGTGCTGGCCGAAGCGGTGCTCGCCCCCTGGGACCTGCCGCTCTGGGACAACTCCGCCATGGATGGCTATGCCGTCCGCCGGGAGGATTGCCACAGCGTCCCCTGTCGGTTGCGGGTGACCGGTTTCCTGCCGGCCGGGGTTTCGGCCGAGGGGATAACGGTTCAGCCCGGCTGCGCGGTGCGGATCATGACCGGCGCGCCGCTGCCGGACGGGGCCGATGCCGTGGTGCCGGTGGAGGAAACCGACGAGACCTCGGGTGAGCAGGTCACCATCCGGGAGCCGGTTGCCGTTGGGCAGCATATCCGGCGCCGGGGGGAGGATATCCGCCGGGGCGAGCGGATTCTGGAGGCCGGTACCGTGCTGCGTCCTTCGGAAATATCGCTGCTGGCCTCCTGCGGCAAGCCGCAGGTCGCGGTACAGCGCCGGCCGGTGGTGGCTATTCTCTCCACCGGCGACGAACTGGTGGAGGTGGGGACCGTTCCCGGCCCGGGGCAGATCATCAACAGCAATACCCTGGCCCTGGCGGCGGCGGTACGGGAGGCCGGCGCCATCCCTCGCGTCCTCGGCATTGCCCGGGACAACCGCCTGAGCCACCTGGAGCTGATGCGCCAGGGACTGGCTGCCGACGCCCTGATCACCTCCGCCGGCATTTCCGCCGGCGACCGGGACCTGGTGCGGGTGGTGCTGGATGAGCTGGGGGTGAAGTTCCTCTTCTGGAAGGTGGCCATCAAGCCGGGCAAGCCCACCGCTTTCGGCCTGTTCGAGGGACGGCCGGTCTTTTGTCTGCCCGGCAACCCGGTGGCAAGCATGGTCACCTTCGAGGAGTTCGTCCGGCCGGCGCTGCTGAAAATGCAGGGACGCCGCAAGGTGCTGCGTCCGACCCTGCGGGCGACCCTGCGCGAACCGCTCAAGCCGGGGAGCCGGATGCGGTTTTTGCGGGTGGCGCTGGAACGGGAGGGGGAGCGCTGGTACGTCCGCTCCGCCGGTAACCAGGAGACCGGCATCCTGCGCACCTCCCTTGCGGCTGACGCCGTGGCGCTGGTGCCGGCCCACACCGCCTGCGCTGCCGGTGATGAAATCACGGTGAGGCTGCTGGGTGAGCAACTGGTGGCGCCATGAGTGACTATCTCGGCGCACATATGTCCATTGCCGGCGGCCTGCACACGGCGGTGGAGCGGGCCGTTGCCGCCGGCTGCGGCGTCGTTCAGCTCTTCACCCGCTCCTCCAACCAGTGGAAAGGGAAAGCGGTCAGCGACGCCGATGCCGCCCTCTTTCGCACGGTGTTCGCCGAATCGGGCCTGCACGAGGCGATCTCCCACGACATCTACCTGATCAACCTGGCGGCACCCGAGGGAGAAACCCGTGAGAAAAGCCTGGCCGCCTTTGCCGATGAGATGGCCACCTGCGCCCGGCTGGGGATCGGCAAGATCGTAATGCACCCCGGCTCCCACCTGGCCGACCCGCCGGAGGTGGGCCTCAAGCGGGTCATCGCGGCCTTTGACCGGCTCTTCGAGCAGGTTGTCGAGTACCGGGGACTGGTGCTGCTGGAAACCACCGCCGGCCAGGGAACCAACCTGGGACGCCACTTCGAGGAGCTGCGCGCCATCATCGACGGTTCCCGCCATCCGGACCGCTTTGCCGTCTGTTTCGATACCTGCCATACCTTTGCCGCCGGGTACGACACCGCCACCCCGGAAGGCTACGCCGCAACCATGGAACAGTTCGACCGCATCCTGGGGCTGGAGCGGCTGCAGTGCTTCCACTTCAACGATTCCAAGAAAGGGCTGGGCAGCCGGGTGGACCGCCACGAACATATCGGCCAGGGCGCCCTGGGGCTGGAGCCCTTCCGCTTCATCATGAACGATCCCCGTTTCGTTGCCATCCCCAAGATACTGGAAACCCCGAAAGGGGACGACGACGCCATGGACCGGGTCAACCTGTCCCTGCTGCGGAGCTTGCTGCGATGAGCAACGTCATCGAGATCATCACCGGCGATATCACCACCCTGGCGGTGGATGCCATCGTCAATGCGGCCAACAGCACCCTGCTGGGGGGCGGCGGGGTGGACGGCGCCATTCATCGTGCCGCCGGACCCAAGCTGGTGGAGGAATGCGCCACCCTGGGAGGCTGCCCCGTGGGCGAGGCCCGCATCACCAAAGGATACAACCTGCCGGCCCGCTTCGTGATCCATACCGTGGGACCGGTCTGGCACGGCGGCGGCAACGGGGAACCGGAGCTGCTGGCTGCCTGCTACCGCACCAGTTATGCGCTGGCCCGCAGCCACGGGCTGCGCAGCATCGCCTTTCCGGCAATCAGTTGCGGCGTCTACGGCTACCCCATGGAGCAGGCTGGGGCAGTCTCCCTGGCTGCGGCCCGGGAGGCATCGTCCTCCGGAGACTTCGGCCGGATCGTCCTGGTCCAGTTCAACGAACCGGCGCTGGCCTGCTACCTGACGGTGGCCCGCCGCCTGGAGATTCGGTTCACGTCATGAACACCCTGATCCAGCCGCTGCGCATAGCCCTGAAGGCACTCAGGGTCAACAAGATGCGCTCCTTCCTGACCATGCTGGGGATCATCATCGGCATTGCCGCCGTGATCGCCATGATGGCCGTGGGCACCGGCGCTTCCTATGTTATTTCCCAGCAGATCGCCAGCGTGGGCAGCAACATTCTGCTGATCCTGCCCGGCTCCGTCACCAGCGGCGGCCTGCGCACCGGCAGCGGCGGCGTGCAGACCCTCACCTCCGACGACAGCAAGGCGATTCAGGCCGAATGTCCCTCGGTGGAACTGGCTTCCCCCGCCTCGCGCGGCAGCGGCCAAGTGGTCTACGGCAACCAGAACTGGTCCACCCAGCTGCTGGGCACCACCCCCGAGATGTTCGATATCCGTGAATGGCCGGTGGCAAACGGGCGTCCCATGACCGGTTCCGATGTGGACGGTGCTGCCAAGGTTTGTCTGCTGGGGCAGACCGTGGCCCAGAATCTGTTCGGCAGCGAGGATCCCATCGGCAAGATGGTCAGAATCCGCAAGATCCCCTTCGTGGTGATCGGGGTCATGGAGCGCAAGGGGCAGTCCCCCCAGGGAACCGATCAGGACGATATCGTCTTCGTGCCGTTCCGGACCGCCAAGACCAAGCTGCTGGGCGGCCAGTTTCCCAAAAGCACCGGTTCCATCATAGTCAAGGCGAAAAGCGCGGAGCTGCTGCCCCGGGCCGAAGAGGAGATCACGGAACTGCTCAGGCAGCGCCACCGGATCATGAGCGGCAAGGAGGACGATTTTACGGTGCGCAACCTGTCGGAAATCCTGGCGGTGGCCGAACAATCATCCAAGGTGATGGCGCTCTTGCTGGGATCGGTGGCTTCCATCTCGCTGGTCGTGGGCGGCATCGGCATCATGAACATCATGCTGGTATCGGTTACGGAGCGGACCCGGGAGATCGGCATCCGCATGGCCATCGGCGCCAAGCGCAACGATATTCTGCTGCAGTTTCTGACCGAAGCGGTGCTGCTCACCGTCATCGGCGGCCTGATCGGCATCGCGCTGGGAGCAGGCGGTGCCGCCGTGGTCTCCCGGATTCTTTCCTGGCCCACGCTCATCTCCCCGCTGTCCATTACCGTTGCGTTCCTGTTTTCCGGTGCGGTGGGCATCTTCTTCGGCTTCTATCCGGCCCGCAAGGCAGCGGGACTGAACCCGATCGAGGCGCTGCGCTATGAGTGAGACAAAACCGCGCATCATGCTGGTGGAGGACGAAATCCATCTGGCCCGGGGCATCTGCTTCAACCTGGAACAGGAGGGGTACGCGGTCAGTCATTTCGACCGGGGGGAGGCGGCCCTGGCGGCGCTGCGGGTGGAACGGTGCGACCTGATCATCCTGGACGTGATGCTGCCGGGACAGGACGGCTTCCAGGTCTGCCGGGCCATGCGTGGGATCGACTCCCGGGTGCCGATTCTGATGCTGACCGCCCGTTCCGAGGACGCAGACCGGGTCAGCGGCCTGGAAAGCGGCGCCGACGACTACCTGACCAAACCGTTCAATCTGGTGGAGTTCCTGCTGCGGGTGAAGGGGATGCTGCGGCGCTCTTCCTGGTACCGTCCCGATCCGATCGAGGAGGGGTACCGTTTCGGCGACAACGAGGTGTTCCTGCTTTCCTACCGCGCCCGCACCGCCCAGGGAGAGATCGACCTGACCGAGATGGAGGTGCGGGTGCTGTCCCTGTTCTTCCGGCGGGAGGGGCAGGTGATCCCTCGTGGTGAGCTCCTGGAAACGGTCTGGGGGTACGCCTCCGATGCCGAGACCCGCACCCTGGACAACTTCGTGGTGCGACTGCGCAAATACTTCGAGCGGGACCCGTCTCGCCCCGTTCATTTCCTGACCGTGCGCGGGGTGGGCTACCGCTTTTCCCGGCAAGGGGAGTAGCCGTGCCCTCCCGCCGTCCCCAGGCACGCCGGCTGCCCTCCCCCGAAGAGCTTGCTCTGCTCGTCAAAACCCTGAAAGCCGGCAACCGTCCGGCCAACGCCGACTACCGGGAGCAATCCCTGAAGCTGCACGGCTGGATCTGCGCCAAGTGCGGCCGGGAGTTTGAGCGGGAGAACCTGCACCTGCTCACCGTCCACCACAAGGACGGCAACCACCACCACAACCCGAAAGATGGTTCGAACTGGGAAAATCTCTGCGTCTACTGCCACGACGACGAGCACAGCCGCCTGTTGCTGGCGGAGTACCTGAACGGCTAACGGAAAAAACGAGGTTGCTCAAAACTCGTCAGATCGTCGCACCCGCGAGACAGGTCCCGCAGAGGCCTGGCAGCGCTATGCCGCACAAAGTGGCTTGCGAGGAAGGCGGCGCGTTGGCTGTTTTTCAGCAACCTGCTACCCCAGGGCCACGTCCAGCGTCATCATCACCGCAAACCCCAGCATGGCGCCGACGGTGGCCAGGTCGGTATTCCGGGCCAGTTGCGATTCCGGGATCACCTCTTCCACCACCACGTAGATCATGGCGCCGGCGGCAAAGGCCAGGGCGTAGGGGAGGATCGGCCGCATGCTGATCACGGCATAGGCCCCCAGCACCCCGGCCACCGGCTCCACCAGCCCCGAGAGCTGACCGTACCAGAAGCTTTTCAGGCGCGACATCCCTTCCCGGCGCAACGGCACCGACACGGCGGTTCCTTCCGGGAAGTTCTGGATGCCGATACCCAGCGCCAGGGCCACCGCGCCGGCCAGGGAGGCGGAGGGGAGGTCGGCGGCCAGGGCGCCGAAGGCCACCCCCACCGCCAGCCCTTCCGGAATGTTGTGCAGGGTGATGGCCAAGACCAGCAGGGTGCTGCGCTGCCAACCGGTCTTGATCCCTTCCGCCTCGCTGGTCTTGAACCCCTGGTGCAGGTGGGGCAGTATCTTGTCCACCGCCCAGAGGAAGAATCCACCCATCAGGAAGCCAGCAGTTGCGGGAAACCAGGCGGGCAGGCTGCCGCCCTCCTGCTCGGCCATCTCGATGGCCGGGGCCAGCAGCGACCAGAAGCTGGCGGCGATCATCACCCCGGCCGCAAAGCCCAGCATGCCGTCCAGCACCTTGCGGTTAATGGTCTTGAACAGGAAGACCAGCCCCGCCCCCAGGGCGGTCATGAACCAAGTGAACAGGGTGGCGGCCAGGGCCTGGGAAACCGGGGGGAGCGTGATGAACCAGTCAGTCATGGTTGGTGGTTCCTTTCCCCGTGTCTGCCGGATGCCGCATGATCGGTTGGCGGTCCCGGGAAAATATGATACAGACACGGACGCTTATTACATAGCAGCGGATTCAGAAATGTAAACCGTACAGGAGAGCAGTGCTTCAATGCGTTTCACCCTCAACGACCATGTCAGATCGGTGCGCGAGCCTCCCATCGGCGAGGTGCGGGGCTGGGCCGCCACCCGTCCGCCCGAGGCTCCCGAGCTGATCGATCTCTGCCAGGCGGTACCGGACTACTCTCCCCCGGAGGAGCTGCTCGCTTACCTGCAGCAGGTGGTGCGCGACCCCTTGACCTGCCGCTACACCCCGGACGAGGGGCTGCCGGAGGTACGGGAAGCGGTCTGCGCGCGTTACCGGCGACGGTACCGGGCCCGGGTCGACGGCGACCATATCTGCCTGACCGTCGGCGCCAGCCAGGCCTTCTGGCTGAGCATGCTGGTACTCTGCCATGCCGGTGACGAAGTGATCCTGCAGGCTCCCTGTTATTTCGACCACCCCATGGCCCTGGGGGCTCTGGGTGTCAGGGCGGTCTACGCTCCCTTCACGGAAAAGGAGCAGGGGGTTCCCAACCCCGCGGTGATCGAGCGGCTGATCACCCCCCGCACCCGGGCCATCGTGCTGGTCACCCCCAGCAATCCCACCGGGGTGGCCATTCCCCACGGCCGGCTGAGCGAGCTGTACTTCCTGGCCCAGCGTCACCGGATTGCCCTGGTGTTGGACGAGACCTACGGCGATTTTGTGGAGGGGATGCCCCACGACCTCTTTACCCTGGCGGACTGGCACCGTACCCTGGTGCAGGTGCAATCCTTCGGCAAGACCTACGCCCTGACCGGCTACCGGGCCGGCCTGCTGGCTGCGGCGCCTGAGTTCATCCGGCAGGCACTGAAGATCCAGGACACCATGGCGGTCTGCCAGCCCCGCATCACGCAGCAGGCCCTGAAGTACGGCCTGGAGCACCTGGACGCCTGGGTGGAGGAGAACCGGCTGAAGATGTCGTTGCGCAACAGCCTGTTTGCCGCCGAATTCGTCAAACCGGGCAACCGCTTCCGGCTGGTGGCCGGCGGCGGTTTCTTCGCCTGGGTGAAGCACCCCTTCTCCGGCCGCAGCAGCCGGCAGGCGGCCCAGCGGCTGGTGCAGGAGGCCGGGATCATGACCCTGCCGGGGGAGGCCTTCGGCCCCGGTCTGGAGGAGTACCTGCGGCTGGCCCTGGGCAATATCCGCGAGAGTGCCATAGCGGAAGTTGTCCGTCGTTTCCGGAACGTTTCCTGAGGGAACGTTCCTCTCCGCCCACCGCGGCGTGCCCTTTCCGGCCACACCGTTTTGCAAAGGAATTTACTTGTGCGTATTCATCAGGCCACCTTCATCAAAAGTGCCGTCAAGCCGGCCGACTACCCCCCGCCCGAGCTGTCGGAAATCGCCTTTGCCGGCCGCTCCAACGTCGGCAAATCATCCCTGATCAACGTGCTGGTGGAGCGAAAAGGGCTGGTGCGCACCAGCTCGACGCCGGGGCGCACCCAGTTGATCAACTTCTTCACCATCAGCGGCGAATGCCCGCCGCTCACGCTGGTGGACCTGCCGGGGTACGGCTACGCCAAGGTGCCGCTGGAGGTGAAGCGCCAGTGGGGGCCGATGATGGAACGCTACCTGGCCGGCCGGGAGACCCTGCGGGCCGTGGTGCTGATCCTGGATGTGCGCCGGATCCCTTCGGATGAAGACCTGCAGATGCTGGACTGGCTGCGGGCCTACCGCCGCCGGCCGGTGGTGGTGCTCACCAAGTGCGACAAGCTGACCAAAAACGAGCGGGCCAAGCAGATCACCCAGATATCCCTGCGGCTCGACCTCCCCCGGGAGGAGCTGGTGCAGTTTTCAGCGCTGTCGAAGGAGGGGCGGGACAACGTCTGGAAGGCGATCCTGGCCGCCCTGGAGGAGGAACCATGAGTGACGGACAGCCGATGCCGGACCTGCAGAAAAGCCGGGACCATCGCCGGATACCGATCGCCAAGGTGGGAGTGAAGGATATCTCCTATCCGATCGTGGTGCAGGACAAGAACCGTTCCCTGCAGCACACCGTGGCCAGGGTGGATATGTACGTGGACCTGCCGCACCAGTTCAAGGGAACCCACATGAGCCGCTTCGTGGAGATCCTGAACCGTTACCGCGAGCAGGTGGCCCTGGACCGGCTGGAGGATATCCTGCGGGAGATGCGCCAGAAGCTGGGAGCGGAAACCGCCCACCTGCGGGTGGAGTTTCCCTACTTCATCGACAAGGCGGCGCCGGTCTCCAAAGCCCGCAGCCTGATGGAGTACACCTGCGAGTTCGACGCCTGCCTGCGGGGGGAGACCCTCGATTTCGTGCTGGGGGTCAAGGTGCCGGTCACGTCGCTGTGCCCCTGCAGCAAGGAGCTGTCCCGTTTCGGTGCCCACAACCAGCGCAGCATCATGACCGTAAAGGTGCGCTACACCGACTTCATCTGGATCGAGGATCTGGTGGCCCTGATCGAGCAGTGCGGTAGCAGCCCCCTCTATGCCCTGCTGAAGCGAGCCGACGAAAAGCATGTCACGGAGCAGGCGTACCAGAACCCCCGCTTTGTGGAGGATATGGTGCGGGAGGCTTACTTGCGGCTGGCGGCGCAGGAGAACATCACCTGGTTTTCCGTTGAAGCGGAGAACTTCGAGTCGATCCATAACCATTCCGCCTATGCGGCGGTGGAACTGGACAGGAGGGGGAGCGGGCGGTAAAGGGTGGACGTTCTGCGACCCGCTGAGTTCGAGACGTTGCGGAAAATATGTTCCACGGGGTTGTATAATGACTGGATTGACGATATTAGATATCCATGCAATCAGCAGCACCATCACACCACAGGAGGTAACAGCGTATGAAGAAAGTTCTTTTGACGGTTGCAGTAACCCTGGCCATGACGAGTGCCGCCTTTGCGGCGGGCAACGCCCGCAACAACGTGGGCTGCGGTTTGGGCACCATGCTGTGGGAGAACAAGGCCGATAACTCGATCCTGTTCCAGTCGTTCCAGGCGACCACCAACGGCACCTCCGGAAGCCAGACCTTCGGTCTTTCCTCCGGTACGTCCGAGTGTTCACAGCCTTCAAAGTTCGTGCAGAACGAAAAGCTGATCCACTTTGTCCAGGCCAACATGGACAACCTGGCAAAGGACATCGCCATGGGCAAGGGTGAGACCCTGGATACTTTCGCGGAGATGCTCGGGGTCGCCCCGGCCGAGCAGCATGCCTTCAATGCCCGCCTCCAGGCCAACTTCGGCAAGATTTTTACTTCTGAAAACGTGGTGCTGGCTGAAGTGATCGACAACACCGTGACCGTGGCCCTGAACTAGGATGCCGGCGTAACGGCGCAAAAAAGGTACACAGGGTTCTGTGTGCCTTTTTTGTTGACGACGGACAGAGATAGCACACCCCGTGGCGCTGTCTGCGGGTAAGGACCGATACTGCAATGCCGTGGTGGACGACGATGCTCCGCTTTTCCCTGATTTTCTGCTGGATGTACCTTGTGACATCCGTTGCGCCGGTAACTGCCGGAGAGCCATCCTATGTGGACCACCTGCTGGCAACGGCCCGACGGGAAAATCTGCATGAGGAGCGTACCTGGCAGGTACTGCTCCACTATACCGGGACGCTTGCCGGCGGGCATACGAGCAGGATTGACGATCCCGCGTTTTTCCTCGCACCGGAGGGGAGAACCGACCGCCGGGCCGAGCTCGAGGCGACCCTGCGCAGTTTTTTCATTGTTGACGCGCAGGACGGCGACCACGGTGCCTGCCGCTTTCCGGCCCGTTTCGCCTGGCTCTCCTCCCGGCTCGCCATAGATCCGGCGCGGCTTCCGGCCCACACCTGTTCCGAGCGGGACGAAGCCCTGGGAACGGTGGAGGCGAAGTCGGCGGTGCTGGTGTTTCCGGTGGGCCACATCAACAGTCCGGCCTCCATGTTCGGCCATACCCTGATCCGGATCGACGGCCGCAGCCGCAGCCATCTTATTTCCCACGCCGTCAACTACGCCGCTGAAACCACCGATACCAACGGGTTCCTCTATGCCTGGAAGGGGCTGACCGGCCGCTACCGGGGGTATTATTCCCTGTTGCCCTATTACACCAAGGTCAAGGAGTACAACGACCTGGAGCACCGGGATATGTGGGAGTACCGGCTCAAGCTTTCGGAAGAGGAGGTGGCGCGGATGGTCACCCATATCTGGGAGCTGCACCGGATCGGTTCTTCCTACTACTTCCTGGACGAGAACTGCTCCTACAACCTGCTCTTCCTGATCGAGGCGGCCCGGCCGGAGTTGCGGCTCACCGAAAAAACCGGGCTGTTCGTCCTGCCCACCGATACCATCCGCATCACCCAGGAAAGCGGCATTCTGGAGGAACCCCGTTACCGCCCCTCCCAAGGGAGCAGGATCAGAACGATCATGGCGCAGCTTACCCCGGACGGGCGGCAGGTCGCCCTTGACCTGGCCTACGGCAGACGGTTGCCGGAGGGCTTGACCGGAGCGGCGGAGGACAGGGCCGCCATTCTGGACCTGGCGGCCGAATTCGCCCAGTTCAGGCTTGCCCGCAAGGAGTTGGCAAAGGATGCCTATACCAGATTGTACCTCGCGCTGCTGAAGGAGCGGAGCATGCTGGGGCCGACCCCTGAAGGCCGTTACGACGGCGTCGTACCGCCCCGCCCCGAAAGCGGACACGACACCACCAGGGTGGCCGTCGGCGGCGGGGTGCGCCGCGGCAAAGGTTTTGGAGAGCTGGCAATCAGGCCCCAGTTCCACTCCCTGTTGGATCCGGATCAGGGATACCTGCAAGGGGCGCAGATCACCTTTCTGGATACGGTGCTCCGGTTCAGCGAGGCGCCGTCGCCGGTCACGGTGCAGTCGCTCCACCTGGTGGACATCGTTTCCCTGACCCCGCGCGACCTGTTCTTCAAGCCGACCTCGTGGAAGGTAAACGTCGGGCTGGATCGGGAAACCATGAAAAACGGCAACGACTCCCTCGTCTTCCGGTTGAACAGTGGCGGCGGGTTTGCCTACGCCTCGCCCGGCGACGGTATCTGGTACCTCCTGGCCGAGGCGGACCTGAACGCCGGAGACGGCATCCGGGGGGTCTTTACGCTGGCGCCGGGACTGCGTTTCGGCGTCGTTGAGCAGCTTGCGGACTGGTGGAAACTCCATCTGAATGCCCAGGGATTCCTCTACAAGCTCGGTGACGACCGTGCCGCGCTGCGTCTTGCCCTGGCCCAGAACTTCAAGGTGAGCCGCAATAACAGTCTTACCCTTGAGGTCTCCGGCGAGCAGATGAACGGGCGGCGAACCGGCGAGGCGCGCATGCTCTGGAACCACTACTTCTGAACCGGCCGGATCTTGTGTCCTGTCGACCCCGTGATATACTTCCTGCTTGAACTCTTCTGAAGGCCGGTCGCGGCCGGACGGTTTGCGACCAACGGAAAAGGAAGGAGCGTCAAGATGGACAACGTCAATCAGTTTCAGCAACTGGCAACAGCCTATGCCACCGAAGTCGGGACCAAGCTTCTCGCCGTCATACTTTTCTGGATTGTCGGCAGATGGCTGATCAACTTTGTCTGCCGGATGCTGCAACGGGTCATGGAGCGGCAAAAGGTGGACCCGACCCTGATGCGGTACATCGGCAATTTTGTGGCCGTGACCCTGAACATCGTGCTGGTGGTCGCCATCCTTGGCTACTGCGGGATCCAGACCACGACGTTCGCCGCTCTGGTGGCCGGTATCGGTATCGCCATCGGTGCGGCCTGGGGAGGTCTCCTGTCGAACCTGGCGGCCGGTATTTTCCTGGTCGTGCTGCATCCGTTCAAGGTGGGGGATTTCATAACAGCGGGCGGTGTGACCGGTACGGTCAAGGAGATCGGGCTGTTCGTGACCTCGATCAATACTCCCGACAACGTGCTGACGATGGTGGGCAACGCCAAGGTCTTCGGGGACAATATCCAGAATTTCACGGCCAATGAGTACCGGAGAGTTGAGCTGAAGTGCCAGTTAAACGGCAGCGCCGACCATGTGGCGGCAATGCAGTTGCTGCGGGAGAAGCTGGCCCTGGTGCCGAACGTGCTGGCAACCCCTGCCGTGGAGGTGGAGATTCTCGACTTCACCCTGGTGGGGCCGGTGCTTGCGGTCCGTCCGTTCTGCCACAATGACCACTACTGGCAGGTATACTTCGACGGGAACCGCACCATCAGGGAAGCCTTGGCCGCCGGCGGCTTTCCGGCGCCTATGCCGGCGCAGATGGTGCTGGTGCAGAACCAGCAGTAGCAACGAAACGAGGGGGCCATGGTACGGCCCCCTCGTTTCATTGCGGGTGAAGCGTGTCGTAGTACAGCCCGGCCGGTTATGCCGAGTACTTTTCCTTTTCCCGCTTGATCGCCTCGCGGCCGGCCTCCAGGGCCGACGACAGGATCGATTTCTTCTCGGCCACCACATCCTTCCCCTCGTCGATGGTCTCCTTGATCTTCTCCTGGGCTTCCTTTGCGTACTCCTTGATCTTGTCCACCGCATCGTCAGCCAGGTCGGCTATCTGGTTGCGCAGTTGCCGGCCATCCTTTGGTGCGTACAGCATGGCCAGCCCGGCCCCCAGGGCGGCCCCGGCCAGAAACGATACCAGCACGGTGCTTGCGGATACGCCGTTGTCTTCGTGTGCCATGATCAGACTCCTTTCATTTTACGTTTGAGATAGTGTTCCAGCAGGTACGAACCGGCAACTTTGGCACCGGTGACCAGAACGCCGGCCTGGTTGACGATACCGGTAACGGCGCCAACGGAGCGGTTGATCAGGGTGAGCTGGTCGCCGGTATCACCCAGGGCCGACATGAACTTCTTGACGTCGTCGGTATGCTGGGCAACGCCGCCCCCGACGGTCTTCAATTCGGCCAGTACGTCGTTCAGCTCCCGGATGGTGGGCTTGAGTTCGTTGGTCAGCAGGTCGGCCAGGACCGACACGGATGTCGCCGTACGCTTGACGGCTGCGATAGCGGGGATCAGTGCGATGACCAGCACCACCAGGGCAAGGGCGGCGATCAGTGCGGCAAGTGCACCAAGGGACATGGGGTATTCCTCCTTGAAACCGTAACCTCAATGGTGAATGACAGTATAACCGATTGGGGTTATTTGGCAAGAAAAGCCGGTAACCGGTTATATGCCGCACCCTGTTCCGGGACTTTACAAATGCGGACGCGATGGTCATACTGTCAAACCACGCTTGCGTTCATCCATCTCCGGAGTACAGGTCGACCCTTCCATGCCGCACGATCAGATCATCATCAAAGGTGCCAACGAGCACAACCTCAAATGCATCGACGTCACCATTCCCCGGGACCAGCTGGTGGTGATCACCGGCCTGTCCGGTTCCGGCAAGTCCACCCTGGCCTTTGACACCATCTACGCCGAAGGGCAGCGCCGTTACGTGGAATCGTTGTCCGCCTACGCCCGCCAGTTCCTTGAGCAGATGGAAAAGCCGGACGTGGAGTCCATCGAGGGGCTGTCCCCGGCCATCTCCATCGAGCAGAAGACCACCTCCAAAAACCCCCGCTCCACCGTCGGCACGGTGACGGAGATTTACGACTACCTGCGCCTGCTCTTTGCCCGCATCGGCCGGCCCCACTGCTATTGCTGCGGCAAGCCGATCACGGCCCAGACCGTGTCCCAGATGGTGGACCGGATCATGGCACTGCCGGAGGGGACGAAACTTTTGCTGCTTTCCCCCATGATCCGGGGACGCAAGGGGGAGTACAAGAAAGAGCTGCAGCAGTTGCGCAAGGAGGGGTTCACCCGGGTGGTGATCGACGGGGTCCAGCGGGAGCTGACCGAGGAGATCGAGCTGGACAAGAAGAAAAAGCACGATATCGACATCGTGGTGGACCGGCTGGTGGTGAAGGAGGGGATCGCCCGGCGTCTGGCCGACTCCCTGGAGACCGCACTGGGCCATGCCGAGGGGGTTGTGACCGTGGAAATCGTGGAGGGCGAGCGGCTGACCTTTTCGGAAAAGTTCGCCTGCACCGACTGCGGCATCTCCTACCCCGAGATCGCGCCGCGGATGTTTTCCTTCAACAACCCCTACGGCGCCTGCCCTGACTGCACCGGCCTGGGCACCCGGATGTACTTCGATGCCGAGATGGTGGTGCCCAACCCGGAGCTGTCCCTGCGGGAAGGGGCCATCGCCCCCTGGGAGAAGCGGCTGGGCAGCCCGTTCCACCAGATGATTCTGGAGTGCCTGGCCCAGGAGTTTCGCTTCGACCTCACCACGCCGTTCCGTGAGCTGCCGGAGACGGTACGGAGCATGCTGCTGCAGGGCACCGGCGAGCAGGAGGTGACCTTCTGGTGGGAGGACAACCGGGGCAAGCGCCATACCTACAAGAAGACCTTCGAGGGGGTGCTGAACAACCTGGAACGCCGTTACCGGGAGACCGATTCCGAGGCGGTGCGGGAGGAGCTGGCTCCCTACATGAACGTCATGCCCTGCCCCACCTGCAACGGTGCCCGCCTGAAGCCGGAGGCCCTGCATATCCGGGTGGCGGACCGTACCATCCAGCAGGTGACCGCCCTGGCCATCAGGGACTGCCTGGCGTTCTTCACCACCCTGGAGCTGACCGACAAGGAGCAGGAGATCGCCCGGCGGATTCTGAAGGAGATCCGGGAGCGGCTGGGGTTCCTGGTGAACGTGGGGCTGGACTACCTTTCCCTGGACCGCACCGCCGGCACCCTGTCCGGCGGCGAAGGGCAGCGGATCAGGCTGGCCACCCAGATCGGCTCCTCCCTGGTGGGGGTGCTGTACATCCTGGACGAGCCCTCCATTGGTCTGCACCAGCGGGACAACGACCGGCTGCTGGCCACCCTGCGCCATCTGCGGGATATCGGCAACACCGTGCTGGTGGTGGAGCATGACGAGGACACCATCCTGGCGGCGGATCATGTGATCGACATGGGGCCCGGCGCCGGGGTCCACGGCGGGGAAGTGGTGGCCCAGGGGACTCCCCGGCAGATCATGGACAATCCGGCGTCGCTCACCGGCCGCTACCTGTCCGGGGATCTGACCATTGCTGTGCCGAAAAAGCGGCGCAAGGCGGAACGCCATATCACCATTCTGGGCGCTGCGGAGAACAACCTGAAGGGGATCGACGTGGAACTGCCCCTGGGGGTGATGACTTGCGTCACCGGGGTCTCCGGCTCCGGCAAATCCACCCTGGTGATCGACACCCTGCACAAGGTGCTCTCCCAGCGGCTCTACCGCAGCCGGGAAAAGGCCGGCGCCTGTCGTGACATCCTGGGGCTGGAGTACCTGGACAAGGTGATCAACATCGACCAGTCCCCCATCGGCCGCACCCCCCGCAGCAACCCGGCTACCTACACCGGCGTGTTCGGCGATATCCGCGACCTGTTCGCCGGGCTGCCGGAGTCCAAGGTGCGGGGTTACAAGCCGGGCCGCTACTCCTTCAACGTCAAGGGGGGACGCTGCGAGGCCTGCGCCGGGGACGGCATCATCAAGATCGAGATGCACTTCCTGCCCGATGTCTACGTGCAGTGCGACGTCTGCCACGGGGCCCGCTACAACCGGGAGACCCTGGAGGTGCTGTACAAGGGGAAATCCATCGCCGATGTGCTGAACATGACCGTGGAGCAGGCGGTGGAGTTCCTGGGGGCCATCCCCCGCATCAAGAACAAACTGCAGACCCTGCTGGAGGTGGGGCTGGGTTACATCACCCTGGGGCAGTCGGCCACCACCCTGTCCGGCGGCGAGGCCCAGCGGGTGAAGCTGGCCAAGGAACTGTCCCGCCGGGCCACGGGCCGCACCATTTACATCCTGGACGAGCCGACCACCGGCCTGCATTTCGAGGATATCCGCAAGCTGCTGGAGGTGCTGCACCGCTTGGTGGAGGCCGGCAACACCATCGTGATCATCGAACATAATCTGGATGTGATCAAAACCGCCGACTGGCTCATCGATCTGGGGCCGGAGGGGGGAGATCGGGGAGGCGAGGTGGTGGCTGCCGGCACTCCGGAGCAGATAGCGAAGGTAACCAGGTCATGGACCGGAAAATTCCTGAGGAAAATGCTATGAGCGAACGGGAAACCAGGAAAACGAAGCGGGTTGTCATCGTGGGGATGGGGTTTGGCGGCATCCGGGCCGCCCAGTGCCTGGCCGATTGCGGTCTCGAGGTGGTGCTGGTGGACCGGAACAACTATCACCTGTTTCAGCCGCTGCTCTACCAGGTGGCCACCGCCGGTCTGGAGCAGGAGTCCATCGCCTACCCGGTGCGGGCCCTGATTCGGGGCTGGAAGAACCTCTCCTTCCGGATGACCGAGGTCACCGGGCTCAGTCTGGAAGACCGCTACGTGCAGACCGAAGCGGGGGGGATCGCCTACGACTACCTGATCCTGGCCGGGGGGAGCGAGACCAACTACTTCGGCAACAAGGGGGTTGAGCAGCACGCCTTTGACCTGAAGCGGCTGCCTGATGCCGAATCGTTGCGTAACACCATCCTGGGGATCTTCGAGCAGGCGGTGCAGGTGCGTGACCCGGAGCTGCGACGGCAACTGCTGACCTTCGTGGTGGTGGGGGGCGGCCCCACCGGGGTGGAGTTTGCCGGCGCCCTGTCGGAACTGATCCGTTACGTGTTCCGCAAGGACTACCCGACCCTGGATCTGGATGAAAGCCGGGTCATTCTGCTGGAGGCGGCCCCTGCCATCCTGCTGGCCATGCCGGAAAAACTGCGGGAGTACGCCAAAAAAAACCTCGAACGGATGGGCGTGGAGGTGCGCTGTAACACCATGGTGGCCGACGCCGGGCCCGGAACCGTGACCCTGGCCGGCGGCGAGGTGATCGTGGCCCGCACCCTGTTCTGGTCCGCAGGCGTCAAGGCGGCTCCCCTGGCCGGCATGGTTCCCGGCGACAAGGGGCCCGGCGGCCGGATACCGGTGAATCCCGACCTCTCCCTGCCGGGGTACGACGGGGTCTTCGTGGTGGGGGATATGGCCCTGGTGATGCAGGACGGCAAGCCGCTGCCGATGGTGGCACCGGTGGCGATGCAGCAGGGACGCTACGCGGCCCGGGCCATCCTGCAACGGGAACAGGGGGGGCAGCCGGAACCGTTCCGCTACCGGGACAAGGGGAGCATGGCCACCATCGGCCGCAGCTCCGCCGTGGCCACCGGCTTCGGTGTCTCTCTGTCCGGCTACTTTGCCTGGCTGGCTTGGCTGTTCCTGCACCTGTACTACCTGATCGGCTTCCGGAACCGGATCGTGGTGCTCCTGAATTGGGCTTGGTACTACTGGTTCCACGAGCGCCAGGTCCGGCTGATCACCACCCCGGAGTGCACCGAACCGGTGCTGCCAAAGGAGAACAACCATGGTTAAGACAGCAACCTTCGAGGCGTTGCTGGAGTCGCTGGTGGAGGACGGCGAAGGGTACCTGTTCACCCTTGAGGGGAAAAACTACCGGATCACGGACCGGGATGAGGTCCGGCGCATCGCGGAGGAGCACGGCTACATCATCATCTACTGAACCTGCTGCTGCAGTATTCTGTAACGCCCTTCTTCACCCGCTGCCGGTGGGCAGGCCGGCCGCGTCCGTAGGCCTGTTGTTTCAGCAACCATCGGCATCAGGCAACGACGCGGTCCTGTTTCAATGCCATGATCCGTCGGCAAGCCTGATCGATCCGTTCCCGCGGTATCCGTCCCGTTTCTACCAGCTTCAGCAGCAGTTCGATGGTGCGGGGTACGATGTCCGGCTGATAGGCCTTGTCGTTGGCCACCACCAGCAGGTCAACCCCGGCGTTGATCGCTTTTTCCACGGCAGTTTCGTAACGGTAGTGCCGCATGATGGCTCCCATGTACAGATCGTCGCTGACCACCACGCCGTCAAAGCCGAGTCGCTTGCGCAGAATGCCGTCAATGGTTGCTTTGGACAGGGTTGCGGGGTAGTCCGGATCAATGGCGGTATTGAAGGTGTGGGCGGTCATCACCATGTCACACAGCTCCCGCTGAATCAGGTTCCGGTAGGGACGCAGCTCACCGTCGCTCCAGGAACGGGTCACATCCGTCAGCCCCAGGTGCGAATCATGGTGGGAGCTGCCGTGACCGGGGAAATGCTTCAGGCAGGTCAGGATGCGGTGCCTGCGGTGACTGGCGATGAACGTCGCCGCATGGGCTGTCACCACGGCAGGGTCGGCTGAAAAGCTGCGCTCCTTGAAGGCGATCACCGGGTTGTCCGGGTTGAGATTCAGGTCCACCACCGGTGCCAGGTTCAGGTTGAAGCCGTACTCTGCCAGGGTGGCGGCGATGCTGTCGGCAGCGGAGCGGGTCAACTCCGACCGGTTCTGTTCTCCCAGGTAGCGGGCCGAGAGCGACGGGGGAAAGCCGGAACGCTCCTTCAAGCGGGCAACTAAGCCCCCTTCCTGGTCCACGGCGATGAAGAGCGGTACCGCTGCGGCTTCGCGCAGGGCCGTGGTCAGGGCTTTCGTTTGGGCTGGGGCAGTGATGTTGCGGCCGGTAACTCCCTGGTCTACATTATTGTCGAACAACACCACGCCGCCGACACCGTGGACCTGGACTGTCTGGTGGATCGGGCTGCCGGGAGCAAGCGTCTCGCCGGGGAACCCTATCAGCAGCATCTGAGCCAGTTTGCGTTCCAGCGACCAGCTCTGCGGAGTCGACAATACCGTGCCGGGAACGGTAGGGGTGACGGCGCAGCCGCCCAACAGGCCGGGCAAGAGCAACGATGTTCCGGCCAGGACGCTGCTTTTTAAAAAAGTACGGCGGGTGCAGGAGGGCATGGCAGGGTCAGGTGAAGGATGCCAGGGCATCGGCGACGGTGGGGTATATCGGAAAGATTGAACCGAAGCCGGATATGTCGAACACGTCCTTGACGGTGCCGGTGATCCGGGCGAAGCGAACCTCTCCCGCCGCAGCCTTGAGGGCCTTTGCGGTCGTCAGCAGCGCCCGCAGGCCGGCACTGCTGATGTAGTCCAGGCTGCCGAAGTCAATGACGACCCTCGTGTCGCCGCTGGCGATCAGTTCATGCAGTTTCCCTTCGTAGGTCGGCGTGGTGATTGCATCCATTCTGCCGGCGATGGACAGTACGATGCCGCCTGCCTCCCGATGTTCCCGTATCTCCATTGTCTGCTCCGTTTGTGGTGGGGTGTGCTGCAACACAGGTCCGCGATAGGCGTGGTGCAGTCAAGTCGTCAAGCTGTCTGTTTTGATACGTGCCGGTTCCGAACTGCTGCCCATTCGAACGTTGTGCGCTACACGTTTAGTCCCCTTTGGGGGTGAGGCGAAGGATAGCGGAAAACATGGCCTCATGCTCACTCTGTGAGACGGACACGACCATTTCCACCTCGAAACAGCGACCGCAGACGTCCCGCAGGGTCTGGCGGCTGGCGTTGCCCAGCACTTGGCTGCTGCCGGCGGAAAAGTAGTCTTCAAGACCCTGCCTGAGCGGCAACGGATCTTCCATGAAGTCGAAAATGCACTGGCCGAGCAGCTCCTCCCGAGTGAGGCCGAACAGCTTTTCGGCCTTTTGATTGGCAATAACGATCTTGCCGTCGGGCAGGAACGTAACGATGGGCGACTGGGCGATTTCGATGAAGTTACGGTAGCGCTCATCCGATTCGGCCCGTTGCCGGGTACGTCGTTCCAGTTCGGCCATCAGATCGTTGAACGCCTCCACCAGGCGACCGATTTCGTCATGTCCCCGCGGTTCGATACGGGTGGAGAATGTGCCGGACCGGGTCACGGTGGCAATTCCTTCCGCAACCCGGGAAACCGGTGCGAGGATGGTGCGATGGATCAGCCAGCCGGTCAGCAGGACCAGCACCAGCAGGATACTCCCCTGCAACGCCTGCTCCTGGGCGAGGTTGTGCAGTATTCTGTTGTGCAGCGCCTCAAGCGGCACGGATACCGATATGGCGCCGATCAGCTCTCCGGTCCGATAGTTGTAGGAAGGGTGTCCCTTGGGAAAGCGCTGCTGCACGAAGCGGGGGGCCGTTTCGAAACTGCCATGGCACACGAGACAGGATTGTTCGGCCACCATGGGGAGCAGGTAGCGCAGGGTTTCAGCGCCGTTCTGGCTGACCACCTCGTAGCGCTCCGCGATACTCGCATCGGCAAACTGTCTGAGCACTGCCTGTTCATAGGGGTCCGGGCGGTTCAGCGGATTACGGAAGCGTTGGGATACTTGGCGAACGTAATAGGGGGTTCCCTTGGTCAGGCGCTGGGTAATGCGGGTCGCTGCAACCTGGGGAATCAACTCATAGTTCTGCTCAGCCTGCTCCGCCCTGACCACCGATGAAAGGTGTTCACGGGTCTCCACGATCTGGCGGGCAATGGTCCGTGCCTTTTCCACCGATTCCTGGAGCAGCATCTCCTGGTCATGGTGATAGGAGGTCCAGGCCAGGACGATGAGGAGAACGATCAACAGCAGGCTGATGATCAGGGTCAGTTTTGCGGTGATGCGCATGGCGGCCTCGTGGGCGTCGTGGTGACTGTTGCGGGAAGTATAGCCGGAACAGGGCAATTGGCAACACTGCCATGGCGGCTGGTTGCAGAAAATCCGTTTGGTAAAAATCTTGAACCAGGGAGACGAATCGGGTATTTTTATTTAATTAAGCATAGTTCCCCGAAAAACGGGAGGAAAGTCGGTTCCCATGTCTCACGAACAAAAGACAGCTCGTCGCATTCCGCACCAACGCCGGGGCTTTTTTTCCACCCTGCTGTTGATTGTCGTCACGCTGGTTGTCGTTACCCTGCTGGGGATTGGCGGGTATGTTGCCTTCCTGATGGCGAAGCTCCCCAAGGTTGACCGGCTGGCGGACTACAAACCGCCGGTGGTTTCCCAAGTGTATGGCGATGACGGTACGCTGGTGGGGGAGTTCTACCTGGAACGGCGGATCGTGGTGCCGGTGAACCGGATGCCCCGCAAGCTGATCCAGGCATTTGTCGCTGCGGAGGACGCCAATTTTTACTCCCACAAGGGAATCGACTATATCGGTATCGTGCGGGCCGCCTTCAAGAACCTGATCACCATGCGCAAGAAGGAAGGGGCGTCCACCATCACCCAGCAGGTAACCAAGACCATGCTGCTGACGCCGGAGAAAAAGCTCTCCCGTAAAATCAAGGAAGCAATCCTGGCGAAACGGATGGAGGAACGGCTGACCAAGGACGAGATCCTCTACCTGTATCTCAACCAGATTTATCTCGGCGCCGGTGCCTACGGCGTCGAGGCGGCGGCGGAAACCTACTTCGGCAAATCGGTCGATCAGCTGAGTCTGGCCGAAATGGCCATCCTGGCCGGTCTGCCCAAGGCACCCAACGCTTATTCTCCCATCAAGAACCTGGCCAGGGCCAAGGAACGTCAAAACTACGTGCTGGAACGAATGGTAGCGGAGGGATACATCACCCAGGCCGAGGCTGAACATGCCCGTAAGACGCCGCTGACGATCCTGCCCGGACGCCGGGCCATGAACGACCAGGTGGCCTATTTCCTGGAGCAGATGCGTATCTACCTGGAGTCGCGGTACGGCGAGGACCAGCTCTACAAGGGGGGGCTGAAGATCTATACCACCATGAACGCCGCCATGCAGCGGGCGGCCTACGAGTCGGTGCGGGCCGGACTGAAAGCGGTGGACAAGCGCCAGGGGTTCAGGGGAGCGTTGAAATATCTCAAGCAGGAAGAGGTTGAGGGGTATTGCAACAAGGTTGAGGAAGGGATTGATAGCGCCGCCCTCAAGCAGGGAGACACCTATACCGGTGTGATCGTAGGGATAAATCCTTCCAAGGGGGAGGCGCTGGTACGGGTGGGGGATCGTACCGGTCTGTTGGCCCGCAAGGGCATGGCCTGGGCCGGCCGGCTGAACCTGCTGAACAACTATGGCAAGCCGGACAAGCCGTCGAAAGCACTGCCGCTGGGGGCGGTGGTTGAGGTGCAGGTCGTTACGCCCGATGTCAACCGCCAGGGGGCAGTGTTCGAGTTGGACCAGACGCCGGAGGTACAGGGGGCGCTGGTCTCCATTGATCCGACGACCGGCGGCATTAAGGCCATGATTGGCGGCTATGACTTCCGCAAGAGTCAGTTTAACCGTGCGGTACAGGCCAAGCGCAATGCCGGGTCGGCCTTCAAGCCGATCATCTATGCGGCTGCTTTGGAAAAAGGGTTCACCGCAGCGACGGTCATCGAGGACTCCGAGGTGGAATACCCTGCCGGACTGGGCAAAACCTGGAAGCCGAGGAACTACG